>CADBTD010000101.1 GCA_902797535.1 uncultured Ruminococcus sp.
AACGAAAGAACTACATATAAAATGTCGAAGTTCGACCGCCTGATGACAAGGCCGGTCCTCGGAAAGCTGATATGCATAGCCGTAGTACTGCTGTCATTCATGGCTGCCATGATAGCTATGCTTCCCTTCTCGGCGGTGGGCAAGGCCGTAACGGCGCTGCACGAGCCTATCGACAAGCTGCTGACGGGGTGGAACGTTCATCCCTGGCTGGTGAACTTTTTCAGCCTGATGATACCAAACACCGTATCATTCACGCTGTCAATGGCAGGATTTGTTTTCGGCGTTAACATAGTATTCGGATTTCTGGAAGAAACGGGATTCATCGCCCGTGCGGCATACCAGTTTGACGGCGTTCTTTCAAAGCTGGGACTGCAGGGAAAGGCTATCTGCCCGATGCTCATGGGCTGCGGATGTACGATAGGCGGTGCCTGCGGCACGAGAGTCATGGACAACTGGGGACAGAGAATGCTTGCCATGTCGATAGTATGGGCTGTTCCCTGTGCGTCAATATGGTCGATAATACCCGTGGTTTCGGGAATGTTCTTCTCATGGTGGCAGACGCTTCTGGTATGTGTGGGAATACTCGCATATGTGGTCATCACTATGATAATAGTATCTAAGTTATTCAGCAGGAAATTAGCACCCAAGGAAACAAGAAGCGGCATGATAATGGAGCTTCCCCCCTATCACAAGGCGCACCGGAAGCACATCTTCAAGGAAGCGGGACTGAAGGCATGGGATATCTTCAAGAGAGCGCTGGGCACTGTAACGCTGGTGTCGCTGATATTCTATGTGCTCTCATTCAGCAAAGACGGCAACGTAAACAACAGTCTGCTGTACCGTGTGGGAACGGTCATCGAACCTGTGACAAGATTCTTCGGCATGGGCTGGCAGACATTCATGGCATTTGTCAGCGGCGCTTTCGCAAAGGAAGCTGTACTCGGCACACTGAATGCAGTATTCATGGGCGGAAACTCGGTAATGGAGGCGGCGTTCTTCTCTTCGGCAACAAAGACAGACACGGCTCTTCTCGGCACAGCTATGACTCAGGCTATATCCCCTGCAGAGGCGCTGGCGTTCATGTTTGCGACGACCTTCGGAGTGCCCTGCATTATGGCGCTCTCCACCACATACAAGGAGTCACATTCGATCAAATGGACCGCAAAGGTAGCACTTTTCTACATCTGCAATGCACTGGTGCTTTCCTGCGTGGTATACCATGCAGCAAACCTTTTTATATGAGCTAACGACAAAAATATCTTACCGAAACGGTCTGTCCGTCATCACACGATGACGGGCGGGCTGTTTTTTTTGCATCTGACCCCTTGACAAGAGTGAAAAAGTATGGTAGAATATTTTTAGCGACTGTTTTTATAATTTCGGTCGCTTTGTTTCAAATATTGGTTTTAAGAAGGGTATGTATGTCACCGAAACTGTTTTCCATAGCGGAAAAAGCCGAGCTTAAAGAAAAGATGTTCCTGTCGGGGCTTGAGCTTCTGAAGGAATACGGCATGACGCATATGTCGGTGGAAAAGATAGCCGCATCGGCGGGAATAGGCAAAAGCACGTTCTACAACTTCTTCATGTCGAAGGAGGACTTTGTGATACAGCTTATCGAATACAACCGCAGCCGTTTCTGGCAGGCGGTCGCAGACAAGCTGGACGGGCGTGAAAAGCTGTCTGTCAGCGAGAGCAAGAATGTGCTTGCGGCGATAATAAACAACAAGGACAGTGTTTATCAGTATCTGACACCCGAGGACGAGAAAAAGCTGGCAGAGGCAAGTCCCGACAAGGGAGAGGCGGATATAGGCGAGGAAACGGACATTCTGGAGAGGCTTTTCGGTATGTTCGAGAATGTCAGAGAGGACGTGGACCATGCTGTAGTGTCGAATCTGCTGAAGATTCTTGCGATAACCGCAGAAAGCCGTCCCATGCTGCACGAAAGCGGTTATCAGCGCACTCAGGACAAGCTGTTTGAGCTGCTTTACGGGTGCATTTTTAAGGAGGATGAAAATGAGTAAAAAGCAAAAGAAAAAAGAGGGTGCAGCCCGGCTGATGGAGCTGGCGGGGACGAAAAAAGGAGGGCTCACCGCCGCCTGCACGCTGGCGGTGATGTCGAGCGTGTTTCGGATAATACCGTATTTCACCATATACAGCATACTGAAAAAGCTGATAAAATGCTATTCCGAGGGAAGCAGGTTCACCTTCGGGGCAGTGAGCAGCCTTGTGATGATAACTGCGGCAAGTGCTGTGCTTTACGGGGTATGCGCATACGCCTCGGCGATGCTGTCACACGGAGCGGCGTTTGACATCATAGTGCTTGACAAGGGCAGGATAATCGAGAGAGGAAACCACGAACAGCTGCTTGCGATAAAGGGCAGGTATGCCGAGCTGTGGAAAGAACAGCAGACGGCAGGAAGCTGGAAGATAGCATAAAAAACGGACTGCGGAGGGCAAAATGCTTATCCGCAGTCCTGTTTGTTTCATGTTACCATATCCTGTATCCTTCGGCGGAGATCAGGTATGAAGTGCCCGGAACTCTGAGGTCGTTTACAGATATGCCCCTGCCTTCCTTCTCGGCAGCATCGAGTATCTTTCTTACCTCTCTGTAAGCTGCACTGTTGACGACGATCTTTTCAACATTTTCACGGGGAGGGCGCTTGCCTAAATATTCAAGCACCGCCTGCTGGATGTAGAAATAGGATCTGAGCTGTGACTTTTTGAGCTCGGTCTGCTTTCTGGTGCCGTCGGGCTCTTCTTTTCCGAGCAGGAAAAGGCTGTCGCCCTCGCTGTAGGTCATGGCGATCTTGGCGAATATCTCGGGGACGAATATCCTTATCTCACCCGAAAGAGCGATGGCTGTTCTGTCAGCCTCGGCAGGGTCAAGGTCTGAGGGCAGGTCGAGGCGGATGGAATCGGTGAGTTCCGCGCTAAGATCTGCGAGAGTGTTCCTGCCCGGCTGTGCATTTTCAAGAAGGCCGATGTACATAGATGCGGCTTTGCTGACGATATCCTTGTCAAAGGGGCAGGCGTCATCGGCTTCATTTACGAAGATGGCGTACTGCTTTTCCATTACAAAGGTATCCTCTGCGTGCATTTCCTTTTCGGCGTAATCGGTGAAATACCTGTCAAGGTCAGCGCAGACAGAGCCGTTTATACGCACCTCGATCTTATATTTTTCCTGATATTTTGTAAGGCACACCCTGAGCCAGTAATATTTTTTCGTACCGAGATATTTCGGCAGTTCGTTGATGATGAGGTCCACAATGGGGAAAGGCTGTTTGTTTTTAATGCCTACCATCACTATAGACCGGTAATACATCCTGAAAGTCTGAGTATCAAAAGGGCCCGAGGACTTTATCACGACGGGATCTCTGTTATCCGCTGCCTGCATGAGAGGGTACCATACTCCGCCGAGATACATCTGTGCGGACATAGAGGCACAGCTGTCAACATCGGGGCCTTCGGCCTCAACAGGTTCTATAAGGGGTTCATCAAAGCCGTCATACTCTGTGATGAATATGGTCTGACAAATATAAGAGCTGCCGTATTCCTGTAGTTTTCCGATCTGCACGGCTATGGTAAAGCCCTGAGGCGTTGATACCCTGCCGTTTTCGATGCTGCCGCCCGTCTGCTGTGAAATAAATTCCATTGTGCGCTGTTTTATGCTTTGCTTGAATGCTTCTGTATCTGTGGTGTTCATAGTCAGTCTCCTTTTTTATATGGCATTTATGCGGCAGTCTGCCCTGCCGGAATATAGTGATGTAGATATTGTAGCACAAAATCATGAAAATGTAAAGATGCCCGGACACAAAAAATCCGGAATGCTGCGGCGGCGATGTGCACGGCCTCAGCACCAAATGAGCTTTAAAGCTGATATCATTTTCCGGAGCAGCAGAAAGCAGCAGCAAAAAACTGTCGGCCTCAGCATACTGTGAGACCGACAGCTTTGTTTATCACACTTTACGTTCAGTGCACAGAAGACTTGCACTGTTTTTTATTTTCATACATTCTGTTATCGGCACGCTGGAAAACGTCCTGCACCCTTTTGTCAAGGCCTTTTCGCATTACGGAGATGCCTGTCGCAAGCATTCTCATGCCGTTATGGCGCTGGCTTTCGAGCATTACCGTCATCTTTTTCATGAGGATGCTTCTTCTTTCAAAGTCATTGCCCTTGAGTATGACCACAAATTCATCGCCGCCTATGCGGAAAACGGGACTGTGGCTGAAGGTCTTGCAGATTATCATGCAGGCGCTTCTGATAAAGTCGTCGCCCGCCTTGTGCCCCAGTCTGTCGTTGACCTGTTTAAGGCCGTTGATATCGCAGACTACCACCGCAAATTCGGGGTCTTCCTTGCCGTCAAGGTGACTGTCGAGCTCGGCTTCTGCCTGGGCATAGGCACGCTTGTTCTTGACACCCGTCAGCGGGTCTCTTGTGGCAAGCTCGACGGCGTGCTCATATTCAAGCTCAAGGCGCTTGGTCTCATCGATATTTTCCACCGCAACTATTATATGCTCGCTGTCGCCTTCGGGATGAAGAGCGTAAAGGGAAACATACTGCGGCCTGCCGTCAAGCATAAGGCGGTAGCTGAGCACCATTTTGCCTGTTTTTGAAAGAGTATCGAGCATTTTATCCTTTTGTATGGCGGCGGACATCATGGGAAGGTCTTCGGGGTAGATATCCTTCTGCATATTTATCCGGCAATCCGCAAAGAAGTCTTTGCCGACAGTGCCTACTTCGAGCTTGGCGTATTTTTCACTGGAGCTGTATTCGTAATACTCATTGGTAAGTATATTCACATGGTATATCACCTCATAACGGCTTGCGAGTGCCGCCGCTATGTGGGAGTAATTCTGAGATTCGTTCTCACGTCTTTTCTGGGCATCAACGTTTATAATGCCCACCACAAGGCTTTTTGCGTCGTTTTTCTGGCGGAAGGCGAGGAGGTTCATGTAGCGGTATTCGCCGTCAAGCATCTGACGGTAGACATGGGAAACAGAGCCCCTTGCCGCAAGGTCTGCAAGCAGGACATCACGATCGGTCTGCCTGATGAAATTTTCAAGGTCATCGGGGTGCACATATTCACGGGCATCGACTATGGCGCTTTTAAAGAAATCAAGGCCGCAGGTATTGATCCCCAGCTTTGAGTAGCTTTCGCTGGCGCTGTACTCGGTGTAGTGGCCTGTTTTCACATCCACATGATAGATGACCTCAAAAAGTCTTGCGAGGGAGTCGGCGATCTCGGAGTAAACGATGTCGTCCTCTTCCCTTTCAAGCTCTTCCCTTTTCTGTCTGTCGATATCCTGCACACCGATGATAAGGCAGCCCGAGCCTGTTCTTATAGTCTTGAGCTGATGATAGACCGACCCGTTATCGGTGATGACACGATAGACAAGGGAGAACGACCCGCCGTCCCTGACAGCGCTTTCAACCCTTTCACGGCTGAACGCACTGAGAAATGCTTCCCTGTCATCGGGCACTATACGCTCTGCCCTGTGGGAAAGGCCCATAAAGAAGTCGGCGCCTTCAGACACCTTGACGAGCTGACTGCATGAAATGTCATGAACATATTCGGTGTAGCTTTCATCGGGGAAGATCACGAACAGACTGATGTAGTCACCTGCAAGAGCTAAGGCAAGATCGGAAAACGTGAGATCCTTTTTATCGGTCATAAAGACCCCTCCTTCCTTAAAATATAATATACCAAGTCTATTATAACACATCATATCAAAAAAATCAATATTTTATCGCAAAAAAATCTATCAAAATATCATTTTTTATTGAGTTTTTAATGTGTGGCGCAAATTGTTCTGCCACAAAACACGCACTAAAGCGCAGTTTCCGGCAGTGTTTTCCAAAGTCGGCATTTTGTACAAATTGTAAACACGGTGTAAGTATAATTTTACAAATTGTCATCCAAGCAAGGTATTTTTGTTGACAATGACGGTTTTTGGTTGTATAATATATATAGTATTGATAGCATAGATAAATAAAGAATAATACTGCAACTTGTGTTAAAATAAAATATAAGGGGTGAAAATATGGGACGAGGTGAATCTGATCACTCTAACAGGACAAAAAATGCGGAGAGCATACTTGACCATCTGACCAGTCATGCCACAGGATCGACGCTCGGGTATGTTATACTTCTGATACTGTATATTGCAGCGACATTGATAGTAAATGCGACTGCGGGTTCACACAAAGAGATAGTCATAGCGGGAGCGCCCGTAGGTGAATATACTTTTGCGGGCGTGTTCTCTGCGCTTTCTAACATATGTATACTTCTGCTGGTAGCAAATCACGGAAAGCTCGGCTTTTATACGGCGCTTATAGCTGTACTGGCACAGCTGCCCCCGATGTTCTTCGGGATATTGGTACGGCACAATTTTTCCAGCATACCGGGATTTTTCATAAGCATATTCACGCTGATAGCCGTATTCACGCTGAACAGCAGCAACAAAAAGGCTGAAAAATATCAGGAAAAGATAAGAGAGCAGGCGGTAAAGGACTCGCTGACAGGGCTTCCCAACAGGTTCGCCTGCGAGGTGGTCCTGAACGGGCTTATCGAAAGCGGCGTGCGCTTTGCACTGGTCATAGCCGACCTGAAAAATTTCAAGAGCATAAATGACACCATGGGGCACGAAACGGGAAACAGCGTGCTCTTCACGGTGGGCAAGCGGCTGAAGGAAGCGGCCGAAAGCTCGGAAAACGGTGATTTTATCGCACGAATGGGCGGCGATGAATTTGCAGTTGTGATACAGGGCTACGGCACTGACGAGGAACTGAGAGAGGCTGTAAAAAAATATGCGGCGGTTCTGGAAAAGCGTCTGACCCTTGACAACATAGACTATTTTCTGTCGGCGTGCTTCGGATATGCGGAGTTCCCCTTTGACACGGAAAAGGCTGACACGCTCTACACCTATGCGGACGCTGCCATGTATGAGGCAAAGCAGCCCGGCAGCACCGAAACGATACTGCGGTTCGCGCCTGAGATGCTCAGGCTTGAGCAGTCGATGGAGATAGAGCAGAAAGTCAGGGCGGCACTTGACAACGACACCATTTTCTTTGCG
>CADBTD010000102.1 GCA_902797535.1 uncultured Ruminococcus sp.
CAGAGAGTTGCTCAGGACGTTTCGCTGAAATTAACGCTCGATTCGTCAGATAAGATCTATGATGTCAAGGTCCTTTCGGTAAGACCGGGGGACACTGAGGATAAGTCTGTAGTGGTACTTTCCTGCGAAAGCATAGATGAGTACCTTGTAATGCAGCGCATACAGTCGATGCAGCTTATATTCGACGAGTACAGCGGGCTTATGGTGCCCCGCTCTGCGATAAGATTCCAGGGCGAACAGAAGGGCGTTTATGTCATACTCGGTGAGAACATTACGTTCAAGAAAATAGATGTCGTCTACAACGGCGGAGATTATGTGCTTTCAAGCAATACCGCCGAGGAAGATCATCTTCTGCTGTATGACCAGATCTTGCTGGAGGTGGTGACTGAACAAGATGTACAGACAGGATCAGACAAAGGACCTCCCGAGGTATCCGCAAATAGCGGAGAGCCTGAGGGAGATCAGTGAGAATATAGAAGAGATCAGGGCAAAATACCGCAGCAGTGACGATAAAGTCGATATAATGGCTGTCACCAAAACGGTAGAACCCGATAAGATCAATTTTGCGGTGGAATGCGGCATAAAACTGCTCGGCGAGAACAGAGTTCAGGAGTACCTGTCAAAAAAAGACAGCTACGATAAGTCGGCACAGGTGCAGTTCATCGGACATCTTCAGACCAATAAGGTAAAATACATAATCAACGATGTTTCAATGATACAGTCGGTAGACAGTATCAGACTTGCAGGCGAGATAGACCGCCTTGCAAAGAAAAACAACAGGGTCATGGATATCCTGCTTGAAGTAAATATCGGTGATGAACTTTCAAAAAGCGGCGTTTCGGCAAATGAACTGTTCGCTCTCGCAGAACAGGCGTGTGAACTTGAAAATGTGCGGATAAAGGGACTTATGGCTATCCCGCCGATAGGCTCCGATGAAGCAGTCTTTGCACATATGAAAGAGCTTTTTGAAGCACTCAAGGCAAAAAAATTGCCTAATACCGACATATCTGTCCTTTCGATGGGGATGTCGGGGGATTATGAGCTCGCTGTTAAACACGGTTCAAATCTCGTAAGGATAGGAACAAGGCTTTTCGGAGCCAGAGATTATTCAAAATCTAAGTAACGGAGGGGTACAGTCATGGGACTATGGCAGGGATTCAAAAGTGTTTTCGTAGGTGAAGACGAGATAGAAGACGAGGTATATTCGAGCTATGTGCCTAAGCCTGCACAGACTGAATCTGCACCGCCGCCTCCTGCAGCGCCCAGCGCAGCCGAACAGGAACGTGCAGTGCGTGATGATACAGCGTCCGCAAGAAGAAATCAGGCTTCTTCGGTATCGGCACGCAGACAGCAGACCTCGTATCAGTCTGCCGCAAGATCTGACAGAAGTGACAGATCCTACGGAAGAAACGATACTTATGGCAGACAGGGAAGAAATACAGAAAGAGAGAGTGATGTTCGTATGGCAACTACAGAACAGTCGTCATTTGATCTTGTTCTTGCAAGACCTAATAATTTCAAGGAAGTTGAGAAGATAGGCACTGATATAAATACAGGCAGGACCGTTATACTCAATCTTGAACTGGTCAAGAGCGAAGACGCTACAAGAATACTTGACTTTATCTGGGGCGTTGCCTTTGCTAACGACTGCGAGATAAAGATGATGGCAGCCAAGACTTATGCCATCATTCCGAGAAGCGTTAATTTCTCGGGAGTTGACCTTGTAAGTGAGCTTGAGAACAACGGCTACAGCTTCTGATGCCTAAAAGCGAGCTTGGATTTCTGCATGGACTCAGTAAAGAAGATGAGTTCCTTGCGGGAAGTATAGCCGATAAGGTGCAGGCTGCCTCTTTCAAAGGTCGCAGCAGCTTCACCTGCTTCCTTTCGGAAGGCAGGGCAGAGCTTGCGAAAAAAGTGGCCGCTGCCTATTCTTTTGACAGATATATGCTGTTCGGAGGATACGGCGGTGCTGAAAGGGTAATGCTCGGACTCTTCGCAGATCACGATGACCCGGATGAGAACGCGTTCCCGATATTCGCCTATACGGTAAGCTACAGGCGGCAGGACGGACTTTCTCACAGGGATATACTCGGCGCCATGATGGGGCTCGGTATTACCCGGGACAGTATAGGTGATATCCTCGTGAGCGATGACCATGCTGTGATGTTTCTTAACGAAACAGCGGCGAAAATGGCAGAACAGCAGCTGGCAAAGATCGGCAGGGCAGGCGTGAAGCTCGAAAAGGGCTTTGATGAAGACTCGTTGCCGCAAAGGAGCTTTAAAGACATAAGCGGTACGGTGCCTTCACTGCGTGCGGATTGTATAATCGCACTCGCAGTACGCTGCTCAAGGACTAAAGCAGAACAGCTCATTACCTCGGGGGCGGTGAGCGTAAAGGGTGAAGAACTTCTTTCGGGAGCGAAAAAGCTGTCCGAAGGTGATACTTTCACTATCCGCGGCTCGGGAAAATTTATCCTCGATAAGATCGGGGGAAATACAAAAAAAGACAGGATCTATATAGATCTGAAGAAATTTGTTTAGGAGGCTTATGTGATGCTGGAACCCGAAAAGATAAAGGCAAAGCGATTCGGCACTGTAAAAAACGGACTTAACCCATCTGAGGTAACATCCTATATTGCCGAGCTTGCAGGAGAGATAGAAAGGCTTCAGAAGGAAAATGAAGAGAGCGAGGAAAAGATCATGAAGCTCGTTGAAAAGATCAACGAGTACCGTGATGACGAAGAGGCTATAAAGTCCGCTATGATCCACGCTCAGAAAGAGTCAAACAAACTCATTAATGACGCTAAGGCTAAGGCAAGAGATATGATCGAGTCGGCTAAGACCGAACAGATCAGACTTCAGGAAATGAACGCTTCCGAGCTTGAAAAGCTCGCCGCTGAACATAAGGAAAAGTGCAACGCACTTATCGCTGCTCAGACTGAGTCTGCCAAGGCAGAGATCGAGGATATCCAGGCAGAACTTGAGGCTGAAAGGGCAGAACTTGACAGAGTAAAGGCTGAGACCACATACTTCAAGAGCGAGCTTATCAACCTGTATACTCAGCAGATACAGCTCATCTCAAAAATGCCCGAAATGTCTGAGGAAGAACTTGCCGCTTACGAAGAAGAGTACGGCGAGTATTACGATGACGAATACTATGATGATGAATACTACGATGAGTATGACGAACAGGAACAGGCTGAACTTGAGGCTGAGCAGAAGCATATCGACGAGGTGCTCAATACTGCATCCTTTGAGCCGATAATCCCCAAGCCAAACCCCGCAGACCTCAGATTCGGCAATAACGGTCCCGACGACCAGTAAACTGCGGATGTTGGTCATTTCTTTCATAATAGCGGCAGCGGCTGTGGCAGCAGACCAGCTGCTTAAGCTATATATAGACAAGAACATAGCATTTGATGAGGTGAGAAAATTTATTCCTCATGTGCTCAGCATCACTCATGTAAGAAATCCGGGCGCTGCCTGGAGCATCATGTCGGGAAAAACATGGTTCCTGATACTTCTTCCCTGCGTGATAATCGCGGCATCGATATGGTTCATGGTAAAGAACCGCCACGGTTCAAAGCTCTGTATGCTTTCCCTTGCACTTATCCTGGGGGGCGGTATAGGAAACCTTATTGACCGTGTGAGGATGCATGAGGTCATAGATTACCTTAAATGCGAACTGTTTAGTTTCCCGATATTCAACTTTGCCGATATATGCGTAGTAATAGGTGCGGCACTCTTCTGCATCTATATGTTCTTCTTTGATGAGTCCGAAAAAAAGGACAAAAAGAAAGAGGCTGGCAAAGATGCAGGCTGAACATATCGAGCTTTATGCTTCGGATGAAGCAGCGGGCATACGCCTTGATAAATGGCTGTCTGCACAGCTTCCCGAATTGTCACGCTCACGCATAGAATCACTCGTATCGGAAGGCGCCGTTCTTATAAACGGCAGCAGTGTCAGTAAAAGCACTAAGCTGAAACAGGGTGACCTGATAACAGCAGATATCCCCGAACCTCAGCAGCTTGAGGTCACAGCGCAGGATATCCCCATAGAGATAGTTTATGAGGACGATGAACTGCTTGTTGTAAATAAGCCGAAGGGTATGGTGGTGCATCCTGCTGCGGGCAATCCTGACGGCACTCTTGTAAATGCTCTTCTTTACCACTGTGACGGCAGACTATCCTCTATAAACGGTGTGATACGTCCGGGTATAGTTCACAGGATAGATAAGTATACAAGCGGCCTGCTTATGGTGGCAAAGACCGATGCGGCTCACAGATGCCTCGCAGAACAGATAAAAGAACACAGCTTCACAAGAGAATATATGGCAGTGGTCTGCGGAGCATTTTCCCCCGAAAACGGCAGGATAGATGCACCCATAGGCCGCAGTAAATACGATAGAAAAAAAATGTGCGTCACCGAACTGAATTCAAAGCCTGCGGCTACCAATTACGAAACCGTAGAGCGTTTCAGGGGCTATTCACTTGTCAGATTCAGGCTTGAAACAGGCAGGACGCATCAGATAAGAGTACACAGCGCCTATAAGGGTCATCCCGTACTTGGCGATGACGTGTACGGAAAAGCCTATAAGGGCATAGAAGGACAGTGTCTTCACGCAAAAAAAATAGGATTCGTACATCCTGACGGCAGGTATATGGAGTTTGATTCAGAGCTGCCCGACTATTTTGAGAAGATACTTGAGGAATTGAGGAAGTAATTTTGTTTGAGGATATATCAAAGGTACTGCTGATAACCGATATGGACGGAACGTTTCTTCCCGCCAGCAAGATACCTAGCAGGGAAAATCTTGACGCAGTCGAAAGACTGATGAACGCAGGAGGAAAATTCTCTATAGCAACGGGACGCAGCCTTCAGGCTTCAATGCAGTATTTTGAGATGGTACGCGTAAACTGCCCGATAATCATGTGCAACGGCGGTATGGTCTATGACCTTGATACAAAGGAACAGATATACGACGTGTATCTTCCCGAAAGCGCAAGGGAACTCGTAAAGGACATACTCGCTCACTGCCCCGATGTTGGCTGCGAGTGCCTGCCTATCGAGGGCGTGTATATCCCTCAGATGAATATTACCGAACAGGAGCACGCGGATATCTGCAAGGTGACTCCGGTACTGTGCAGCGTTGACGAGATACCCCGCAACTGGTATAAAACGCTATTTGCATTTTCACCCGACAGACTGCATGAGGTCATCGAATACGCCGAAACTGTGATGCACAGATACCCCGAGATAGATTTTGTGGTGTCTGCACCCATGTATTATGAGATGCTCCCGAAAAATATTTCCAAGGGCTATGCACTCAAACAGCTTATAGAAAAATGCCGTATGCAGGACTACACCGTAGTCGCTGTGGGCGATTATAATAACGACATTGAGATGCTTCGTGAGGCTGATGTGGGGGTCTGCCCCTCTAATGCCGTAACGGAGGTAAAGCAGGCCGCCGATATCGTGCTTGACGTTTCCTGTGAGGAGAGCGCCATAGCAAAAACGGTGGACTATATATTTGAACAGCTAAAAAATACGTGATTCGTTATCTGCGGTGTGTGTTTAGTTCTTAACTCTCCCAAAGTGTTAAACTGCGCATTACACATTATGAAACACGAATTTTAAATATTGGAGGTATAAACCATGGATCCTATGCTGAAAAAAAACCTTGAAATCACAGCCTGCAAGGTAAGACTGGGCATACTCGAAGGCGTATTCAACGCTAAGTCGGGTCACCCGGGCGGCTCTCTTTCGATAGCAGATACTCTTACCTATCTGTATTTCAATAAGATGAATGTATATCCCGATAAGCCCGACGAGCCTACAAGAGATCGTTTCGTGCTTTCAAAGGGTCACACAGCTCCCGCACTTTACTCTGTACTTGCCCAGAAGGGCTTCTTCAGCACCGAAGAATTAAAGAGCCTTCGTCACATTGGTGCTCTTTTACAGGGACATCCCTGCATCCATATCCCCGGTGTTGATATGTCATCGGGTTCACTCGGACAGGGTATATCTGCTGCCTGCGGTATGGCACTTTCCGCTAAGATATCCAACGACAGCTATAAGGTTTACACTATTCTCGGTGACGGTGAGATACAGGAAGGTCAGGTATGGGAGGCAGCTATGTTCGCTGCTCACTATAAGCTTGACAATCTCGTGGCTATAGTAGACAATAACGGTCTTCAGATAGACGGCCGTGTTGCAGACGTAATGTCTCCGTATCCTATCGTTGATAAGTTCAAGGCTTTCGGATGGCACGTTATCGAAATGGACGCACATGATTTCGATTCGATAGACGCTGCTTTCAGCGAGGCCGAGAAGATCTCCGGTCAGCCTGTGGCTATCATTCAGAAGAGTATCAAGGGCAAGGGCATTTCCTTCATGGAGGACAATGTTTCATGGCACGGCGCTGCTCCCAATGCAGAGCAGTACGCACAGGCTAAGTCCGAGCTTGAGGCTGCACTCGCAGCACTCGAAGGCTGATGAAAGGAATGGTGAATGACAATGGCTGATGTAAAGAAGATTGCTACCCGTGAAAGCTACGGCAATGCACTTGCCGAGCTGGGCGATAAGTACGAAAACCTTTATGTGCTCGATGCTGACCTTGCAGCTGCAACCAAGACGGGCATATTCAAGAAGAAGTTCCCCGAGCGCCACTTTGACTGCGGTATCGCAGAGGCTAACATGATGGGCGTTGCAGCAGGTCTTGCCACAACAGGAAAGATACCCTTTGCTTCGACATTCGCTATGTTCGCAGCAGGAAGAGCTTTTGAGATAGTCCGCAATTCGATAGGCTATCCCCACCTTAACGTTAAGATAGGCGCTACCCATGCAGGTATATCCGTAGGTGAAGACGGTGCTACTCATCAGTGCTGCGAGGATATCGCTCTTATGAGAACTATCCCCGGCATGGTAGTTATAAACCCCGCTGATGACGTTGAAGCTAAGGCTGCCGTTGAGGCCGCTATACTTCACAACGGCCCCGTATATATGAGATTCGGCCGCCTTGCTGTGCCTGTATTCAACGACGCAGCGACATATAAGTTTGAGCTCGGCAAGGGCGTTACTCTCAGAGAGGGCAAGGATATCTCGATCATCGCTTCGGGTCTTATGGTAAACGAGGCTATCGAGGCTGCTAAGGTGCTCGAAGCTCAGGGTATCGACGCTGAAGTTATCAATATCCACACCATCAAGCCTATCGACGCAGACCTTATCGTTAAGACTGCAAGCAAGACAGGCAAGGTGCTCACAGTTGAAGAGCATAACGTTATCGGCGGTCTCGGTTCTGCTGTATGTGATGTGCTCGCTGAGAAGTGCCCGACTAAGGTAGTCAAGATCGGCGTGAATGATGAATTCGGTCACTCGGGTCCCGCAGTTGACCTGCTCAAGGAATTCGGTCTCTGCGCAGACAATATCGTAAAGACTGCTGCTGAGTTCGTAAAGGCATGATCCTAAAATAAACTATACGGGCGGACAGTGTAAAAGCTGTCCGCTTTTTTGTACTGTATAACAAAGGCATCCTTTCCTGCTTATAATGTTATAAGGGGGTGATGCATTTGCGTACAGGAAAAGCAAGCAGGTCATTGAAGCTTTCATACATAATAGCGTTTGCAGCGGTCGTCGC
>CADBTD010000103.1 GCA_902797535.1 uncultured Ruminococcus sp.
ACCACAACACATTATCAGGAACTGAAAATGTATGCTCTCGACACTCCTCACGTTGAAAATGCCGCCTGCGAATTTGATGTTGAAACTCTTTCGCCCACATACAGACTCATTATAGGCACGCCCGGAAAATCAAATGCTTTTGCTATATCAAGAAAACTCGGAGTACCCGAGGACATCATAGACTATGCACAGTCGCTTGTAAGTGATGATGACAGAAAGTTCGAAGACATACTTGAAAGGCTTGAAAAGGCAAGAGAACAGCTTGAAGAAAACAACGCCGAAGCAGAAAAGCTCAGGGCAGAAGCCGAAAAACTGAGATCCGAACTGGCAGAAGAGCGCAGGATACTTGCCGACTCAAAGGAAGCAGAGCTTGAAAAAGCAAGACGAGAAGCAAGTGCTATCGTCAGAAATGTTGAAAAACAATCTCAGGAGCTCATCGACGAACTTGACAGCATAAGACGTGAAAAAGAAAAGAAAAATTTCACCGACAAGGCCATTGCCGCACGCCACAAGCAAAAATCAACTGTCAACAAAATGTATCTTGAAGCCAATCCTGTTACAAGCAAGGACGATGGATATGTGCTTCCCCGCCCGCTGAAAAAAGGAGATAAAGTCATACTCACCGATTCCGGAAGAAAAGGCATCGTATCATCAGAACCTGATCCAAAAGGCATATGCTTTGTACAGATGGGCGCAATGAAGACTAAAGTCGAGATAACACATCTGAGACTGGACGAAGAAAGCGCTAAACAGCAAAGCAAGGACAAAAAGAAGAAAACCGGCAGAGTTACCACTAAAGGCGTTGAAAGCAGAGCAACGAGAAAGCTGAGCCGTGAAGTGGATATACGAGGAATGACCTGCGATGAGGGAATATATGAGCTTGACAGCTTTATCGATCAGGCGGTACTCTCGGGGGTATCTCTTGTAACAGTAATACACGGAGTCGGAACAGGCGTACTTAAAAACGCCGTCAGAGCGCATCTCAAACGTCACCCGAGCGTAAAAAGCTCACGAAGAGGAATGTACGGTGAAGGTGAAGACGGCGTAACAATAGTTGAACTGAAATGACATGAAAGGAATGATCATATATGACAGAAAGAATGACAGCACTTGGATTCAAGGAAACTGACCCCAAGACACTCGGGTTTGACCCGTTTACCAGGATCGGCGATCAGTGGATGCTTATCACCGCAGGTGACGAAAACGGTTCAAATACCATGACAGCTTCATGGGGCGGTGCAGGAATATTCTGGGGCAAGCCCGCAGTTGTCGCTCTTATAAGAAAGTCACGCTATACAAAGGGATTCGTTGACGGAAGTGACTGCTTCACCCTCAGCTTCTTCCCTGCCGACAAAAAGCAGGCGCTGGTATTCTGCGGCTCAAAATCGGGCAGAGATTTTGAAAAGGACGAAAAAGCAAAGAAGGCAGGACTTACCGCACTTTATGTTGACGGCACTACCGCATACGAAGAAGCTGAGCTTATACTTGTATGCAGGAAGATGTACAGCCACGATATGAATGAAGACAACTTCATTGACAAGTCTATAGTTGAGTCACAGTACAGCGATGGTGACTGGCATACCGCCTATGTTGCCGAGATAACCGCTGCATATGTAAAAAGATGAAGATATTCTATTCGGATGACATTCTGACAGTACGCAGTATGCTTCCTGAGGATGCAAAGACAATATATGATACCTACTTTTCCTACGGATGGCACCCCGATATCAAGACCTATGAGGACTACTATAAGGAACAGCAGGAAAACAAAAGGATAGTCTTTATTGCCGAGTACAACGGAAAAGTATCGGGTCTGTGTACACTTGTTCTCGAACCCTCGGAAGGACCCTGGGCAGGCAAAGGGTATCCCGAAATAGTTGATCTCTGCGTATTTTTCGATGTGCATAACAAGGGCATAGGCAGCAGACTTCTTGACACAGCCGAGAGCGAGGCTGCGAAGATATCCGATATGGTATTCCTTGCTGTGGGCGTACATTCGGGATACGGCCCGGCACAAAGGATGTATGTCAAAAGAGGATATAACTTTGATGGCAGCGGGGTCTGGTACAAAAACAAACAGCTTGAGCAGTATGCGCCCTGCGTAAATGACGACGACCTCCTGCTGTTCATGTCAAAACAACTGTAAAATCATACCGAACGGTGCATAAAAACGTGCGCCGTTCTTTTTTATGTAAAAACAAAATTTAATTGCCGAAAAACCTTGCATTTTCCGAAACAAAGTGTTATAATGGCTATAAGTGGATATTTGCGGAATTATTATACGCATTTTTTATAGGTTTATGCATTAATATTCGCATAAAACTACATTATATTCGTTTTTCAAACGTTATTTTTGCATATTTTATTAAATTTACTGCAAAAAGGGTTGACAAACTCATAAAAAGGTGTATAATAGAATATGTTGATACGAATATCTGCAAATTTTATATAATGGAGGAATTTACCAATGGCTAAGGAAATCAAAAAGGTAGTGCTCGCATATTCGGGCGGACTTGATACTTCTATCATTATCCCATGGCTCAAGGAAAACTACAACAACTGTGAGGTTATCGCTGTATCGGGTGACGTTGGACAGGGTACAGAGCTGGACGGACTTGAGGAGAAGGCTATAAAGACCGGTGCATCCAAACTCTATATCGAAGATCTTAAGAAGGAATTTATCGAAGATTATGTATATCCTACCGTTCAGGCAGGCGCTGTATACGAGAACAGATACCTCCTCGGTACTTCATTCGCTCGTCCTATAATAGCAAAGAGGATCGCTGAGATAGCTATCAAGGAAGGCGCTGACGCTATCTGCCACGGCTGCACCGGCAAGGGCAACGATCAGGTACGTTTTGAGCTGGCTATAAAGAGATATGCTCCCGACATGGAGATAATCGCTCCCTGGAGAATATGGGATCTCAAGAGCCGCAAGCAGGAGATAGAATACGCAGAGGCACACAACATTCCTCTGAAGATAAACAGAGAGACCAACTACTCAAAGGATAAGAACCTGTGGCATCTTTCACATGAAGGCCTTGACCTTGAGGATCCCGCAAACGAGCCTCAGTACAACAAGCCCGGCTTCCTTGAGTTAGGTGTATCCCCCGAAATGGCTCCCGACAAGCCGACCTATGTTACCATCCACTTTGAAAAGGGTATCCCCACATCTGTAGACGGTGTTGAAATGGACGGTCCCACACTTGTTGCAAAGCTCAACGAACTCGGCGGTGCAAACGGCATCGGACTTGCTGACCTTGTTGAGAACAGACTTGTCGGCATGAAGAGCAGAGGCGTGTATGAGACTCCCGGCGGAACAATCCTTTATCACGCACATGATGTTCTTGAGACCATCACACTTGACAAGGAAACTGCACGCATAAAGCAGTATCTTTCCATCAAGTTTGCTGACGTTGTATACAACGGTCAGTGGTATACTCCCCTTCGTGAGGCTCTGAGTGCATTCGTTACCGAGACTCAGAAGACTGTTACCGGTGATGTAAAGCTCAAGCTCTACAAGGGCAACATCATCAATGCAGGTGTTACCTCACCATATACCCTCTATGATGAAGAAGTTGCTACATTTGATGAGGACGAAGTATATAATCAGGCTGATTCTGCCGGATTCATCAATCTCTTTGGTCTGCCGATAAAGGTTAGAGCAAAGCTCGAGCAGAAGAGAAACAACGGCTGATCAAAGCCAAGCTGAGACAAAGACAGGAGGAAAAGTCATGGCTGACAATAAAGACAGTATTTTCGAGCCCGCATTGGAGAAGAAGGTCGAGATCTCTTACGACAGCCTTCCTAACTCCACCTTTGAGGACGTAAACCTCGGAGGAGCAAAATTCAGCAACGTTAACCTTAAAAATGCAAACTTTGACGATGTGAATATGGATGAAGCGCTTTTCAACAACATAAGCATGAAAGGCGGCAAATTCACCGATATATACATGGTAGACGCAGGCTTTCTCGGCGTGAATCTTTCAGGCTCACGTTTCGGCTGTTCTATCATGAACAACGTTGAATTCAAGAATCCCGATCTGAAAAACTCGCAGTTCATTCACTGCGACCTTTCGGGAGTCGAGATAAATGAGTGCAAGATAGACGGACTCAAGATAGACGGCGTTGACATCGCAAAACTGCTCGAACAGCACAACAAGAACGAGCAGAAATAAGGTTCATTTATTAAAAAAGTATGCGGCATCTGTCGGGTGGTATTCCGACAGAACGCCGCTTACATTTTTTAATTAATGTTTCAAAGCCCATGAAAAGGCATATCACGGGCTTTGAAGCATTAATTATTTCACAAAAAAACATATACATTATATAAAGACCCGAAAGGATGAAAGATATGGCAAACATGATGTGGGCAGGACGCTTCACAAAGCAGATAGATGAAAGAGTCAACGACTTCAACTCATCGATAAAATTTGATTCAAGAATGTACAGAAGTGATATCGAGGGTTCGATCGCTCATGCGACAATGCTCGGTGAATGCGGCATTATCGATAAGAGCGAGAGCGAAAAGATAATCGCAGGACTTAAAGGGATACTTGAAGACATCGAAAGCGGAAAACTTGAGTTTGACCCTGCGGCCGAAGATATCCATATGTTCAATGAATCAGAGCTGACCGCACGTCTTGGCGCAACAGGCAAAAGACTTCACACCTCACGTTCAAGAAATGATCAGGTCGCTCTTGATATACGTCTATATCTCAGAGATGAAATAAAGGAAATAAAAGCGCTGACTGCCGAGCTTATCGACACGATAATCGTTCTTGCAGAAGGCAATCTTGAAACTGTAATGCCGGGATACACTCATATGCAGAGAGCTCAGCCAATAACTTTTGCACATCATGTGCTTGCTTATGCGCAGATGCTTTTAAGAGATCTGGGCAGACTTGATGACAGTGCAAAGAGAATGAATGTCAATCCCCTCGGTTCATGCGCACTTGCGGGAACAACATATAACATTGACAGACAGAGGACCACAGAGCTTCTCGGGTTTGATGAGCCCATGGCAAACTCGCTGGACGGCGTTTCAGACAGAGATTTCTGTATAGAGCTTGCTTCGGCTATATCCATACTTATGATGCACCTTTCAAGATTCTCGGAAGAGATAATCATGTGGTGTTCATGGGAATTCAAATTTGTTGAGCTTGATGATGCATATGCTACAGGTTCATCCATAATGCCACAGAAGAAAAATCCCGATGTAACAGAGCTTATCAGAGGAAAGACCGGCAGAGTATACGGCGACCTGAACACTCTTCTGACTATGATGAAGGGCATACCGCTTGCATATAACAAGGATATGCAGGAGGATAAAGAGGCTATATTCGACGCTGTGGATACAGTAAAATTATGCCTCAAGACATTTATACCCATGCTTGCTACTATGAGAGTCATACCTGAAAACATGAGGGCAGCTGCCGCAAAGGGATTTATAAACGCTACTGACTGTGCTGATTATCTTGTAAAGAAGGGTATGCCTTTCCGTGACGCATACAAGGCAACAGGAACACTTGTTCACGTCTGCATAGAAAAGGGTGTTACACTTGAAACACTGCCTATTGAAGAATACAAGGCAGTATGCGACACATTCGACAACGATGTATATGACGCTATAAGCCTTGATACCTGCGTTATGCAGAGAAAGAGCGAAGGCGGACCTGCTCCCGAAGCTGTAAAGGTACAGCTTTCAAAGCTCAAGGAGAAATTAAGTGAAGCAAGAGGTTAAACCGCTGAAATCGTGGCAGAGAGCATTTGTATATCTGGCGGCATGGCTCGTTGTATCGGCAGGACTGAAGGTGCTCATTGATTCGGTGCTCGAGTCGCTGGTACTTCATATACTCTTCATGATGATAATACTGCCTGCGGCAACACTTGCCCTGACCTTCATATACACAAGAAGAGGCGGCCTGAATCCGTGGCTTCCCTGTTATCTGACCATGACAGTGCTTATCATGTATTTCTTTTTCGGATATAATGAGCTGTCACCGAACTTTATTATAGAAAATCTGATATGCGGATTCTTCGGCTTCGGCATAGGAAATGTAATGAAAGATGAATCGCTTTCAAAGGCACAATACGAAACAGACCACGAAAAGAAACTCAAAATGATGGCTGATGAAAAGAAATATCAGTCACTTATCGATACAGACCCGCACACAGGCAAAAAAGCGGATCTCAGAAAGAAAAATAAGGAAGTGCGTAAAAAATGAAAACAAAGGTATTCATTGACGGCAGTGCAGGTACAACAGGACTTCAGATATATGAACGCATGGCTAAGCGCGGCGATATCGAACTTCTGACAATAGATGAGGAAAAGCGCAAGGACGCAGAGGCAAGAAAAGAGATGATAAATGCGTCTGACATCACTTTCCTTTGCCTGCCCGACGCTGCTGCGATAGAAGCTGTCGCACTTGCAGGCGACAAGGTGAGGATAATAGATGCTTCGACCGCACACAGAACAAACGACGCTTGGGCATACGGTTTTCCGGAGCTGTCTGACGATCACAGAGCAAAGATAGCTTCCTCAAACAGGGTCGCAAACCCCGGCTGCTATGCAAGCGGCTTTATAAGCCTGGTTTATCCCCTTGTCAAGGCAGGAGTACTTCCCGAAGACTATCCTCTCACTGCACACGCAGTTTCAGGCTATAGCGGTGCAGGCAAAAAGATGATAGCACAAATAGAAGGTCCGGATAAAACAAAGGAGATGTGTTCTCCAAGACAGTACGCACTTGCACAGCATCACAAGCATCTTCCGGAAATGCAGAAGATATGCGGCTTAAAGTACGCACCTATGTTCAATCCGATCGTAGACGACTATTATGCCGGAATGGTAGTAAGTGTTCCCCTTGTTACAAGAGCGCTTTCTAAAAAGTACACTCCTAAAGATATACATGAGATACTTTCCGCACACTATGAGGGACAGAGATTTGTAAAGGTAATGGAACTCGGCGGAGAAACAACGCTTCCTGACGGATTCCTCGCTGCAAACACCCTTGAAGGTACGAATGATATGCAGTTATTTGTCTTCGGAAACGACGAACAGATACTCATAGCTTCAAGACTCGACAATCTCGGCAAGGGCGCTTCGGGTGCAGCTATACAGAACATGAATATAATGCTCGGTATTGACGAGGCAACAGGTCTTGTATGACGACGATATATTTTGTAAGACACGCACAGCCCGACACCTCGGGCGGGGTGAATCCCGAATTCACGCTGACAGAGCAAGGTAAAAATGATGCTGAGATAGTTGCCGGAATACTATATAACAGAGGCATAACAAAAATTTACTCCTCGAGCTATATACGGGCTGTACAGACAGTCGAGAGCTTTGCGGAATCGGAGAAACTTGAGATCATAAAAGAATATGACCTTCGGGAAAGAACCGGCGGCGACTGGTCTAAGACAGACCCTACCTATACCGATTACATATTCAGACAGATCGACGATTTTTCTCATAAAGCACCGAACGGCGAAAGCATGAATGATGTTCAAAACAGAACTATGCCCGTTATAAAACGGATACTTTCCGAGAATGAGAGCGGCACCGTTGTGGTCGCTACACATGGGATGGCACTTGCTTCTGTACTGAAATACTATTTTCCGAAGTTTTCTGCAAAAGATTTTGAGAAGATTATAAAGCTGATGCCATTTGTTCTGAGAACGGAATTTGAAAACGGAACTATAATCAATTATGAAATAGAGCTTGCAATAAGAAGAGTCTATCCCAACAATTACATATAAGTACAATTATTTGGACAGGTGATATATATGAAACAGATATCTTTCAAGGATTACAAAGGCTATAAATACATAGACGGCGGTGTATGCGCTGCAAAGGGCTTCAAGGCAGGCGGCACTTACGCAGGTATCAAAAAGTCACCCACACATGACGGAAATGATACCGCAATAAAGATGAAAAACGACCTGGGAATGATAGAGGCAGATGTACTCTGCAACGCTGCAGCAGTATATACCCAGAACAAGGTAAAGGGCGCACCCATTCTTGTAACAAAGGCTAATCTTGCAGCAACCGGCGGCAAGGCCAAGGCTGTTATAGTAAATTCAAAGAACGCCAACACCTGCAATGCGGACGGCGAGGAAAAGGCACGCAGAATGTGCGAACTTACAGCTGAAAATCTCGGCTGCAAACCCGAAGAGGTAATAGTCGCTTCAACGGGAGTTATCGGGCAGATACTTCCTATCGAGCCGTTTGAAAAGCACGTTCC
>CADBTD010000104.1 GCA_902797535.1 uncultured Ruminococcus sp.
CAAGAGTATGCTATAATAATACAGTAAACTATTTTGACAGGAGTGTTTTAAATGACCTACAAGGAAGAGTTCATTAAATTCATGGCAGACAGCGGAGTGCTGACATTCGGTGACTTTACACTGAAAAGCGGCAGAAAAGCTCCCTACTTCATCAACTGCGGCAACTATAAGACAGGCGCACAGCTTGCACGCCTCGGAGAGTTCTATGCAGAGTGCATCAAGGATAATGACATCCCCGTTGAAACTCTGTTCGGACCTGCATACAAGGGCATACCTCTTGCGGTATCGGCTGTAGTTGCACTCAGCAACAAGTTCGGCTATGATGTTTCCTACTGCTTTGACCGCAAAGAGGCTAAGGATCATGGCGAAGGCGGAATGTTTGTCGGCAAAAAGCTGACTGACGGCGAAAAGGTCGTAATCATCGACGACGTTATGACTTCGGGCAAGGCGCTCGGTGAGTCTATGCCAAAGCTGAAAAGTGCTGCTGATGTAAATGTAACAGGTATGGTCATAACTGTTGACCGCATGGAAAAGGCACTCAACAGCGAATGCTCGGCAGTTCAGGATGCATTCAATACCTACGGCGTAAAGGTATATTCCATCGTGACCATAGACGATATCATCGATGCTATACGCAGCGGTGTTGTTGAAGGCAAGGAATATCTTGACAAGATGCTTGAGTACCGTGAACAGTACGGAGTAAAATATTAATAAATCGCCGATTCCCGACCATGACGAGTCGGGAATTTTTTTGGACAACTGCCAAAAACTACGATATTGCAGGTTTTTTCAACAATATTCAACACATTTTTCAACAAAAACACCTGTCAAGTAGTTTTACTTCCTTGTAAAGATTTTAACTTTACGATGAGCAAATTTTGCAACCACAAGATGTAGTTTTCTTTCAAAACAGTTACATCAAAATGCTGTATTGTAACCGAAATGTAATCGACTGTAACGGAATTGTTCTTGACCGCCTATTTCTTATATTGTATAATTAAAAATGTAGAACAGAGGAAAGAAATTGAATGAAAATACTAAGTGAAATACTCTTAGCTCGTTTCATCCTCTCCAAAATTTTTTACACAAGTCAGAAGGTAGTCTCTCCAAGGCTACTTTCTTTTTTTGTTTTCTTTTTTGATATTCATATTTCCATAAAAATGCCCCCGGCTTACGTCGGGGGCGATGTAATTTATCCGTAGATGTTGAACCATACGTCGGGCTGACCGCCTGATGCCTGTTCAAGGCCGCTGGGGTCGCCGTAACTGTAGTAGGGAAGGGGAGCAGGGTCGATACTGCTTTCGTTTGGCTGTTCGGGAGCACGCTCGGTGACGACCGTACCCTCTTCGGAAACGTTCACCTCATAAAGTATGCTGCTGCCCATAGCAAAAGTGCGGCTGTAGATGCGTCCTGCAAATTCCGCAAGCTCGGCGTGCCAGGTGATGAAATCGCCCATGGGCACTATGCGCTCGCCGTCAAAGGAATAAACGCTCGCATTTCTGTCAGCCTGGAATGTTCCTGTTTCGCAGATAAGCTCTGCACAGCCGTCGCCGTCAATGTCGGCTATGTAGTAACGGCAGAATTCTCCGCTGCCTTCGGGAGCGTTGTCATAGCGCAGATGATACTCGTCGATTATCTCTCTGAAAGCCGTGTACCTCGGGTCGGTGTTCTGCGGCTCGTCATCGGGGATAAGCTCGTCTATAGAAGTTATATCTCCGCCGCCGTGAGGTTCTGTCACAGCGGGCTCTGTTTCTGCGGGCATTGTTTCGGAATCTGCATCGGGAACGCTCTCAACAGGATCGGTGAGTTCGGTCACCTGCGGTGCGGGTATCTGCTGCTGTTCGGCAGTTGTAACTGCGGGAGTGTCAGCGCTGTCTGTATCGCTTTCGGGCGAAGGCAGCTCTGCTGATACTGCGGTGCCTGCTGCGCCGCCGTCGCTCTCATTGTCGAATTCCTCGTATGAAAGGTCGGTGCAGGCGGCAAGACCCGCCGCAGCGGCTGCAAGAGCGCAGACAAATAATATTTTTTTCATCACACTCTTTTTCATGGCGATTCTCCTTTTTTTACACAAAGACGAAGTCATGAGCTGATGGGATCATGCATCTGTATCGGCATTTCTGTTTTCTATGAGCTTTTCGGTGTGCTTCATGTGTCTTTTTTCGACTATGCTCTGAGCGAAGTCGATGAGCTTCTTGCGAAGCGGCATGAAGGTGTAGAAAAACTCACCGACATAGGTTACTACTTCACCGTTGAAGCCCTTTTTGAACTTGTAAACGCCGTAGTTGGGGTGGCTCTCGTCCTTATAGAACGGTATGCCCATGAAATCGTATATGAAATTGTTGTCCTCAAGTGCCCAGTTTATCATGGTCCACTGCATGAGGTAATTCGGATAGGTGTTTCTGTGGTGGTTGGATGATGCACCGTAAACGTAGCAGGTCTTTCCTGCGTATCTTGTGGTAAGAGCGCCCGAAACAGGTATCGGCTTTTCGCCCTCCTGCTCAAGATAGCATACGAAAAGTCTGCAATGGTCTTCACCGAGAGCATCGAGCATCTTTGCGAAGTATTCCTTGCCTCTTATCGAGAAGCCGTCTCTTACGCCGGTAGCCTGCATCATGGGATAGAAGTCATCAAGTGCTTCCTTGCCGCAAGCCTTGCATACAACGCCTTTTCTGCCTGCTTTTCTTATGCGGTTGCGCCAGTCCGACTTGAATGTTGCCATTACCTCGTCGGGAGTCTTGCCCTGTATATTACGGAGCATATAGTTGTTTCTTGCCTGTATGGTCGAAAGCTCGGGAGCGTCGTCTATATGAGAAAATCCCATAGAGCGTATCATTTCGGTAAGCTCTTTGTCCTTTTCCTCAAACGGCGGGTCCCACATGAACTGATATGACTTGTACTTCTTTGCGAGCACCTTTATTCCTTCAAAAAGGTCCTGCATGACCTCCTTGTCAGACCAGTCACATACGGGTCCGTGGGGTGCATATAGGAAAGTACAGCCGAATATCGGTATCTTTTTTATTATGCAGAGACAGGTGCCTCTTATCTTTCCGTCACTGTCTCTTGATATTACAGCGTCCCAGCCCCAGTTATCCTTGACCTTGGGCCAGTTGAGCGACTGCATGAAATTTCCGTATATAGAATTCTCTGCAAACTCCTCATACTCTTTGAGAAGCTTTTTATCAGATTTGTTGATTATTTCCATTACTTTTCCATTCCTCCGAGCGGCTTTTTTGAGTTACATTATATTATAACACAAATGCTTTCTAAAATCAACATCTTTTTTATTAATTATTTGACCGCACAAAAGTGCGTTATTTGTGTATTATGTATATGCAGACCCGTGTCAGTGCCTCTTCGGGAGAAAAAGACTGAACTCTGATCCTCTGCCGGGGGATGAGGCGGCTGTGATATATCCTCCCTGACCTTCGGCTATCTGCCGTGAAAGGTAAAGCCCTATGCCCACGCCGTCCTGTGAGCGCACATTGCTTCCTCTGTAAAAGCGCCCGAATATCTGTGAAAGTTCGTTTTCGGGTATGCCGCAGCCGGTGTCTGCAACGGTTATCCGCACAAAGCTCTCGAATTCGCTGACCGATATATGCACTCTTCCGCCTTCGGGGGTATATTTTATGGCGTTGTCTATTATGTTGCAAAGCGCCTCCAGCGTCCATTTGCTGTCGAACATTGCAAAGCATTCCGATGTATCCGCCGAAAGTTCCGTGCCTTTTTTGTCCGCCGATGATCTTTCCTGCGATACTGCCGCCGAGATAAGCTCGGAAATGCTGTTCTTTACGGGAGTAAGCTGAAATGTGCCTGTTTCCAGCCGTGAAGTTTTAATTAGCGACTGTATGAGAAATTCCAGCTTTTCAGCCTGTCTGCGTATCTCATCGGCAAGCCGGGCACTCTGTTCATCAAGCTGCTGTTCTTCGAGAAGCTGTGTGTAAAGCTGTATATTTGAAAGGGGAGTCTTCGTCTGATGTGATATGTCCGACACCAGCTCTGCCAGTTTTTTTCTGTCCTGCTCCACCTTTTGCTGTGACTGCTTTGATATGGTAAGATAGCGTACCCACTTGCTTTCCAGCTGCGACAGTTTTGTTTCGTTATAGTCGCTTTCGGTAAAGCAGCCGTTTATCCCGTCTTCGAGCATCTTGTCTATCAGCCTGAGTGTCTTTCCGGAGTTTATCATCAGCTGTTCCTCCAACTGTATCCCACGCCGTAGACTGTCTTTATGCGGTCGCCTGCGTCAAGCTTTCTGCGAAGTCTGTTTACCGTCACCGAAAGTGCGTTTTCATCTACATATTCAGCGCCGTCGGTCCATATCCTGTTCATGAGGAAATCCCTTGTGAGCGTGCGGCCTTTGTTCTTTACCAGCAGTTTTATGAGCTTCTGCTCGGTCTTGCTGAGCTCCACGGGAGCGTCACCGCAGAAGAATTCCAGCTTGTCAAAATCAAACCGGTATCTGTCATCGGCATAACTGTCCGAGCTTTTTTTACTGCTTTTGAGCACCTTGTCTATCCTTGCTCTGAGCACCATAAGGCTGAAAGGCTTTGTTATGTAGTCGTC
>CADBTD010000105.1 GCA_902797535.1 uncultured Ruminococcus sp.
AAGAGGGGAGTGGAGTAGTAGCGGTCGCCGCTGTCGGGGAGGAGAGCCACTATTGTCTTGCCCTTGTTCTCGGGACGCTTAGCGAGTTCGAGAGCTGCGTGTACTGCTGCGCCCGAAGAAATACCCACGAGAACGCCTTCCTGCCTGGCAACGAGTTTGCCTGCTGCGAAAGCGTCATCGCCTGCAACGGTGATGATCTCATCATAGATCTTGGTATTGAGAGTGTCGGGGACGAAGCCTGCGCCGATACCCTGGATAGCGTGCTTGCCCGATCTGCCCTCACTGAGAACGGGGGAGTCGGTAGGTTCTACGGCAACGATCCTGACATCGGGGTTCTTGGACTTGAGGAACTCACCTACGCCTGTGAGAGTACCGCCTGTGCCGACACCTGCAACGAAGATATCTACCTTGCCGTCGGTATCGTTCCATATCTCGGGGCCTGTGGTCTCGCGGTGTGCCTTGGGGTTAGCGGGGTTCTCGAACTGAGCAGGGATAAATCCGCCGGGGATCTCTTTAGCGAGTTCGTCAGCCTTGGCGATAGCGCCCTTCATGCCCTTTGAGCCTTCGGTAAGAACGATCTCGGCACCGTAAGCCTTTAAGATATTGCGGCGCTCAACGCTCATGGTCTCGGGCATGGTAAGGATAACACGGTAGCCCTTAGCTGCTGCGATGGAAGCAAGGCCGATACCTGTATTACCCGAGGTAGGCTCGATAAGTACGCTGTCCTTATTGATCCTGCCCGATTTTTCAGCGTCTTCGATCATGGACTTTGCGATACGGTCCTTAACGCTTCCTGCGGGGTTGAAGTATTCGAGCTTTAACAGCACCTTAGCCTCAAGGCCCTCAGACTTTTCGATATTGGTAGCCTCTACGAGAGGGGTATTGCCGATAAGCTCGGCTGCGCTTTTGTAGACTTTTGACATATCAGTTTCCTCCTAATAATGTTTATTCAGATTTTTTATATTTCCTATCTGTTTACTATATTATACTCTCGGTTGTCCGATTTGTCAATAGGGTAGATGTATTTTTGTAGAATCCCACAAATAACAGGTATCATTTTCGGTAATATATACCTATATTTCCTATTGATAAAGTAGGAATATGCATATCTTTGGAGAATATACTTGCATTGAGGAGATATTTGTGATATAATGGGAGGAGTGAGGTGATCGTCTGATGTGGAAGCAGAAGATAGCGGACAATCTTGTAAGTGACAGCTATATATTCATCTTCGTTGTGATAAATATTGCGGTGCTTGCGGTCATATACTATTGTATAGTGGCAGAAAAGCGTGAAAAGCGCAGAAACAAGGGAAATGAAGCGCAGTATGACTTAAAGCAGAACAAAGGCTGGGCATCGAGCATGAGAAAGGGACTGAACATATCACAGTCGCTTTACAACGGTATAACCTCGGTCTTTCCGCTGCTGGGAATGTTCGGTACGGTAAAGTCGCTGCTTAATCTGCCGTCACTGACAGAGGGCGACATAAGTGCTGTACAGAACAGCTTCTTCACGGCGCTGACCTCGACTGCGTGGGGAATAATCTTCGCAGTTATATTCAAGATAATAGGTTCTGCGATAGCCCCCGGGATAGAGGACAGGCGAAAGGAGCTTGAAAGGGAGATAAGCGGCGGTACACCGCAGGAGGAAGAGGATGAAGAATAAGGAGATACATCTTGACTTCACGCCGCTGCTGGACGTGACGCTGATAATACTCTTTTACTTTATACTGTTTTCAAACATAGGTGCTAAAAGTGCGGCTGAGGTACAGCAGATGCGTGATGAAGCGCAGACGCTTTCGGACGAGGCGCAGGAGAGGCTGAAGGCTCTTGATGCGGCGGACAGTGACAAGGCGCAGGTAGCTCTGGCGCTGGAGGAGTACGGCAGAGGCGGCAACATAAACCTTGTGTACGGGTTTGCGGAAAGCGGCGGCTGGCGGCTGGACGTAAAGCGGGGCGATGAAACGCTGAGGACAATGAGCGGGCTTGATGACATCACTGCGGGAGTGCTTGAGGTGCTTGAGCAGGAAGGCTATACGGAAGAAAGCTATCTGCTGATGACCCTTACCTATGACAGCACAGAGTACCTTATAAATGCGAGGTACAGGATAGAGGATATGATAGAGTCAGTAAATGAGAAGTATAAAGGGCACGTTTTCGTGTCGGAAGTGAATACGCACAAGGAGGAAACAAACAATGAAAGTGAAGAAGAATCTTAAAGGAGCGTCTGTTGTGGGCGTACTGATAGTGCTTGTACTGATCGCGGCGGCTGTTGTGGTGGCATATATGCTGCTGAACGGAAAGTTCGGATTAGGCAAGGGACAGGCAAGCGCTGACAAGGGCAGCGAGACTGTTTCGGCGAGTCAGGATGAGACACCCGACGATGATGAGATAGCCGAAAAGGAAGCCGAGCCTGCGGCGGCAGAGTCGGTGACATTACAGGTGACTGTAAAGGGTGACAAGTACAGCTATGACGGCGGCGAGTTTGACCTGGACGCACTTATAGCGGCGATACAGAAGGAGAACAATCCCAGTGTAGAGATATATGACGACGGCGGGCTTGCGGAAAAGCTGGACGAGCTTACTGCGGCGCTGACGGAAAACGGCATACCCTATGTTGACAAGACTGCTGAGTAAATGCGGGTGAGTCAGCCGAGGCCGACATCAAGGCAGAGCATAAGTACGAAACCCATAGCGAAAGCAAGCACGCCGACGTTGGAGTGTTCACCCTCGCTCATTTCGGGGATAAGTTCTTCGACGACGACGTACATCATAGCGCCTGCGGCGAAGCTGAGAAGGTAGGGCAGGACGGGCAGAAGGACACCTGCGGCGAGTATCACGGCGACAGAGCCGAGAGGCTCGACGACACCTGAGAGGACGCCGTAGACAAAAGTTTTGAACTTCGGCATACCCTCGGCGCGCAGGGGCATGGAAATGATGGCGCCTTCGGGGAAATTCTGGATGGCTATACCTATTGACAGGGCAAGAGCGGAAGTGAGAGAGATGCTTTTCCCTCCGTAAAGCCAGCCTGCGTATACGACGCCCACCGCCATGCCTTCGGGGATATTATGCAGGGTGACGGCGAGGATGAGTTTGGCGGTGCGGGAAAGTCCGCTGTGAACGCCTTCTTCGGTACTGCGGTCAAGGTGCATATGGGGTATGACGATATCCAGCACGAGCAGGAACAGCATACCTATTATAAAGCCGACTGCGGCAGGGACAAAGCCGAGCCTTCCCATATCCTCGGTCTGTTCGAGGGCGGGCAGCAGCAGGCTGAAAAACGATGCCGCCACCATTATTCCCGAGGCAAAGCCTGTAAGGCCCCTGCGTACACGGTCGTGGGAACGGTCTGAGGCGGTATCGGGGTCGGAGCGCATGAGAAATACGCACGCCGAGCCGAGACTTGTGCCGAAAAGGGGGATCATTATTCCCCAGAATGTATTTAAAAGCATATGGTCTTATCTCCTTTCTGTATATGGTTAGCTTACGCTAACTCTAATCATATTATAGCACGGAGAGGAGGATATGGCAAGGCGTAATTTGAACAAATATTCATATGTTCAAGGGATACGGTATTGGGATTTATGACAAAAAGCACCGCAGACGTATGTATCTGCGGTGCGGGGGTAAAGATATGAATATGGTAAAATGGTGTTATTCGTAATAGGTATAGATCTTTGTGCACACGGGATCGATATCGGAAATATCCAGCCCCTGAAAATTCTCGAACTGTTCGGGGGATGATTGTGCTTCCTCGATACGCTGTTTGATGAGGATCTTCTGTTCTTCGGTAAGATCGAATTCATAGTACCAGTAACGGGTTATCAATTCGTCCCGATAGAGGTCGGAGTAGCAGAAGAATGAACTGTGGCGGCCGCCGAGCTCAAGTTCATCGTTGTCTGACGAACTGCAGTACATATTGAACGAGTCACCTAATACTGACTTTAGCTGGGTGTATGTCATTCCCACGCCTGTACGGTCGTTCAGGTGTGCATTGCCTGTAAGCTCATAACCTCTGGCGTGTGTGGTTTCTGCTAAAAGGAATTTATGACCGGGGTTGCCGGGGTCGGCGAGTTCGTGACTATTCTGTACTTCGCCTGCGGTATAGTCGTAATAATTTGTGATAAACCAAAATCCGGGCAGAAGATCGCTTGTGATATAAGCAAAGTTTTCAAAACCGTTTGATTCGGTCTCGACACGGTAATTGCTGCCTATATACTCAAGAAAGTCTTCTATGTTCTGAGTGATGTTATTGTTTTGCAGCTGCTCCAGGTTGACCATGTCAACGGGCTGATGTTCGCTCTGACGGGGGGCAGCGGAGGTCTCGGGCACAGACTGAGTCTGAGCCGAAGAGGTCTCAGGCTGTGAGGATGAGCTGTCGCTGCCTGTATGTTTGCCTGAACCTGTGCCTGCAGCTGCGGATGAATTTGCGTCTGCAGAAGTGTTTGTGTCGGATGCGCCGCTGTCGGTTTTCACACGGGAAGAGGTGCTGTCTGCCTCTGATGCGAGCGAGCTGACGGCAGATTCATAGGCGCTTTCAAGGGAGTAGTCCTGTGAGCTGATGTCGGGAGCGGAATGGGGGTTATTCTCCTGCGGTGTTGTGTTGAGAGTAGTGATGTGTTTGTAGTCGCCCACAAGAGCATGGCGGTCTTTTCCGAAAATACCCGTAATAACGGGAGTGCCTATCGCAATGGCGGCGGCTGTTGAGATAACTGCTGCCTTAGCGGTGAAAGGTGCGGCTTTGACCGAGTGTATGGGCACTGCCGTGTGAACTGTATCAGCAGACCCGAGAATGTTGTCAAGCATTGAGCCTATGGGAGCGAGTACGAATACACCGCCGTTATTATACAGCTTTTCTATGGAAGTCTTTATTTTCTTGCGTGCCTGAAAAAGCTTCTGCTTGGCGGCATTTTCGTTTATGCCGAGAGCCTCGGCTATCTCTGCTAAGCTGAGCTGCTGATAATAGAACATGATGACCGCAGATCTCATTTCGGGCTTGAGGCTGTCGATGACAGCTTTGAGCTCTTTTTTGCGTTCTTCGTTGACTGCGTAATCTTCGGGGAGCATAATGCCCTCATTAAGGCCTGATGATTCGATGACTGCTTCCTGTTCTTCCTCTGTCTCGAAGTGAGCGCAGCGTTTGTCTGCGCGCCGAACGTTCATGCACTTATGATAAGCTATGGAGTAGAGCCATCCGCCGAATGCTTCTCCCGAACGGAGGGTATCTATTTTTTCCATAGCGGTGATGAAAGTATCACTTACAACGTCTTCTGCTTCTTCGTCGGAACTCAGATTTTTTCTGGCAAAAAAGTATACTTTGTCACGATATTCATTATAAAGATCGGTGAAAGCCTGTTTGTCGCCGTTTCTTGCTGCCTCAGCTGCGGCAGCTACCTGATCCTTATCCATTATTATTCTCCTTTAAAGATGTTTTCTCTATTTTCTCCTTCATCTGCACCAAATACCCTTGACCTGATGCGTTGCTTCTGAGTTTCATCAGGTACATTATCACGGCTCATCTCGTCAAGGATCCAGCAGATGAGTTCGTCAAGGTCTTTCTGCATATGATAATATCCTGCTTTCTCAATATTTACGGGGTGCTTGCCCCGCTTTTTAGTTATATAACTATTAATAAGACACAGGGAAAAGGCAAAGGTTATAAAAATATCAAAAAAATTTCTCTATGGAATATTTTAGCATTTTTCCCCCGATAAGTAAAGGATATCACAAAAAGTTAAGAAAAAGCCGCAGACTTTTGCGGTCTGCGGCTGTAGCGCTTTTAGCTGAAATAGATACGAACGATCGCTTTTTTAGAGCGAAGAGCCATATCCGAGATATCTACACTGTGGTTTCTTTCGAGGTGGTCAAGTCCTGTGGATTCATAGTAGCGGCGTTCTATTTCCTGCTCCTGTTCCTCTGTCAGATCATAATAGATATTGCAGAAATCCTGAGGACGTGACGGATCGGTGATACAGCTGTACCAGCCTCTGCCGAAATCAGCGCTGTCGTCCCATAAAACGGAAGGCGTCAAAGGTCTTGTGTATGACGGATCTAAAGCCAGTCCTTCGTAAAGTGCGTCAGAGGTCATTCCTATCCATGAGTAATCGCTCAGGAATGCCCCTTCATAGATCTCCATGATAGTAGGGTGCGGTTCAAGTATGAGTGAGAAACCGTCAAATGCATTTGCACCGATAGCCGGGGGAGTAAAGACATTCTCGGTGTTTTCGTCTATGCTGTCGGAAGGTACGCCCGAATAGCTTACGATGTATTTGTAACTCGGAAGTCGGGGGCTTGTGAGTGCGACGTAATCACTGTGGCTGTATCCTGTGTCAAAGGATATCTCATAGTTGCCGCCGACAAACTCAACAAAACGGTCGGGGGACATACCGGCTATCTCATCGACGGAAGTATCTGTTATCAACCCTGTCGGGAGCGGAGCGTCTGACTGTGAGCTGTCGGTATCGGATA
>CADBTD010000106.1 GCA_902797535.1 uncultured Ruminococcus sp.
ACGGCGCAATTTCCGATGCCATGTCCATGTGCGGCGGAAGAATGATACAGCTCACGCTTTTCGGCGTGTTCCTGATGTGGCTGACGAGAAAAACGGACAGCGTATTCCCTGCGGTGATCGGGCATTATATGTTCAGTGAAAGTCAGGGTACGCTTGCAAACCTCTTATATCAGGGCAATATCCCCGAAAATGCCTACCTCGGTATGATCGCAGATGTATTTGAGTATCTGCCTATGATCGTGGTGGCGGCGGTGTTTACGGTACTGCTTCTGCGGGATCAGAAGAAAACGCCGCAAACTGAATAGTTAAAGACCGGTGCTGTCGGGATAATTCCCTGCGGCACCGGTCTTTCATTCTGAGCAAAATAATACTCAAGGCATCAGTCTGTTCAGTATGCACCTTTCGCATTCAAAAGGATAAAGCTGACGCTGTTTCAGTATAGACCCGTTTATCCCGTCGGCAAGCATCACATCGGGCTTGACGGACAGACCGTGAAAATCAGAGCCCAGCGACACCAGCAGATCATACTTCTCCGCAAGTGACAGATACAGGGCGGTCATTTCTGTTGTATAGGCACTGTACCAGCACTCTATGCCGTCAAGACCGCTCTGCTTCAGCTTTGCAGCAAAACTGTCAAGGTCGGTATCCCTGAGCTTTATCTGATACGGGTGCGCCAGCATAGCAAGACCTCCTGCCTTGTGTATAAGGCTGACTGCGTCTGCATAACCGAGCTCGTATTTTTTCACTGCCTCTATCCTCGGGTCGGTGAGAAACCTGTCAAAAGCATCCTTTACACTGTCCGCAAGACCCATTTTCACTATTTCCCTTGCGATATGCGGTTTTCCGACATTGCCGCTGACCGAAGAATTTATCCTGTCGGGTTCGGTATGCACACCCATTGATGCAAGCACCTCACAGATAGCATAAGTCCTCTGACGGCGTGAATCGGCGCATTTTTTCATCTCACCTACAAGCTCCTCACATTGAGGATCAACGCCAAGCCCCAGTATATGCAGTTTGTCGTATTCCTTTGCGGTTATCTCGATACCCGGGATAAAGCGCATACCGTATTTTTTTGCAGTTTCCGCCGCTTCTTCACAGCCCGATGTGGTGTCATGGTCGGTAAGAGCAATAACGGATATTCCCTGCCCTGCCGCTTTTTCCATGACCTGTGAGGGTGAAAGGTCACCGTCTGACGCTGTTGAATGAACATGAAGATCGTATCTGATCATTTTTACCTCTTTCTTCAAAACAGATCATCTTTTTCTGAAAGTATAGTCGCACATACTTCCGCCTGTGCCTATCTGCTCGGTGTAGATGAACTCCGCACGGGGCAGATCGCTGTACAGTATATCATCGACCTTACAGAAGACAGCCGTAAGCTCTGGTATGCCGTACCTGCTGAATATCTGCTGATATATGCAGGCATGGGTTATCATTGTAAAGTCGTTCCTGTCGGCTTTCGGGAACTCCACGTCCCAGCCATAGCCTAAAGTACGGCTGAATTTTATCGGCATAGTCAGCCTGAGGAAGCTGACAAAGCACCCCATGCTGCCCAGCTTTTTCATAGAGTCTATCTGAGGCGTGATGAACCTGTACATAACGTCGCCGACTGTTTTTACTGCATTTTCCTGCGACATACCCTCTTCCTTCAGCAAAAGGACCATGCCGAGTGCCGTCAGCAGATTGCACAGATGCCCGTAATTCTTATCGTCAGCATAATCGCTGTTTTCGCTTATGAGCTGACCGACCCTGTCGGCCAGCTTTTTCTGCCTGCCGCTCTCCCACGAGGAATACTCGTCCCGAAAGCGGCTCTGCATTATCATTTTTTCCGGGATATATTTTTTCATTTGTTTTCCCCCTTTGCAATTATCAGTGAAAAATACCCTGCATCGTCGGGGATACTGTCAATACTGCGGTACAGCTTCTCGCTTTCCATGCCGCAGTTTTCTACTGCCTGCACCTGCATACCGCTTCGGCGGAGTACTTCCCTTACTTCCTTCATACGGCTTGCGGATTTCATGATCACGTATGTCCCATCATGCGAAAGAGTGCTGTCGTTTATGTACGCTCCGGGGATAACGTGAAGCTCTTCATCCCTCTCTGCAAGCGAAACACCGAGCCTTGCAGCGGCAGCGCAGAACGAAGGTATCCCGCTTACAAGCTGCACATTATAGCCGTCCTCCTCCAGGATATGCCGGATATAGCTGAAAGTGCAGTAGATAGTGCTGTCTCCGAGGGTAAGATACACCACATCCCTGCCCTTATCAAGAAAAGACTCTATCATCTGTGCGGCAGATCTATGCGCCTGCCTTAGCTTTTCTCTGTCCCTGACCATAGGCATATGTACGGCCACAAGCTCTTTTTCCGCGATCTCGGGAACTGCGGCGGCGGCTGTCTTATATGCCGCTGACTCATACGGGTCACGCCCGGGAACTGCGATCAGGTCATTTTCACGAATGAGCCGTGCTGCTTTGAGCGTCATCAGCTCGGGGTCCCCTGGACCAACTCCCACACAGTAAACTGTGCCTTTTTTCGTTGTATCAACATTATTACTCATGCTTCGTCATTTCCTCATCAAGTATATTTCCCACACAGCTGATATAAAATCCGCTCACCTCATCGGGAGTGTATTTACTGTGCTCCTTGAGCCACCAGCGGACGGTTTCCGCAAAACTGCTGACTGCATGGTCAAGCCTGTATTCTCTCGGCACTTCGCTGTCTTCGGAAAGATGCCTGTCGAACATCAGAAAAAGATATTCCTTGAAATACCGCATGAATATCTCTCCGCACTCACCCGAGAATATCCCCTTTATGCTCTGCTGATTTTCCTGCAAATGACACAGGATATGGGTCAGGCGGTCCTGAAAACCGTGTCTGACGGAAAAATCATGATGCTCCTCTGTCATTATATCCTCTGAGAAAACGTGTCCGAAAATATCGGTGCACATAGCCTTCAGAAGCTCGTCCTTCGTTTCAAAATGCGCATAAAAGGTACTTCTGCCTATGTCGGCCTCATCTATAATGTCCTGCACTGTCAGTGAAGAATAGGTCTTCTTCTCCAACAGCTTCACAAACGCCTTGAAAATGGCATTTCTTGTTTTTTTCTGCCGTCTGTCCATGCGGACCTCCTTTGATCATGTGATCCGAGATCACTGAATTACCAAACAAAATGTTTTCTATCATATATATAGTACCATAATTGTCGGAATATGTCAACAGACAGGATTCATTACCGATATTGTACCTGTGTGTTTACAATATCGTAATTGATTTTTGTTTATGCGAGTAGTATAATATTGATTGAAACAGCGTTTCAATATAACTATATGTTAGCTTTTGCTAACTGAATCAGAGGTGTTTATATGAAGAAAAAGACAGACCTCAGCCTTTTGTTCGATACTATGGGCAGGTTCAGGATAACTCTTGCAGTGAGCGTGATATTTGCGGCGCTCTCCGCGGTTATGAACATCTATGCCTATACCTATATCTACAAAGCGGCAGACGAGGTCATAAAGCATATCGGGAACACGGCAGGTCTTGATGCCGCCCTTTTGAAGGACTGCGGCAAAAGCATACTTTTCTGCATATGCGGGGCTTTCGGGCTTTACGGATTCTCTCTTTTGTTTTCCCACATAACCGCATTCAACACAGCGGCTAAAATGAAGATCAGGCTGATACAGCACATAGGCACTCTGCCCGCAGGATTTTTTGACACCCACACCAGCGGCGGTCTGAGAAAAC
>CADBTD010000107.1 GCA_902797535.1 uncultured Ruminococcus sp.
ATCCTTTGGTGCTTCTCTGTTCCTTTGTTCTGATTATATTATAGCACTCTGAATTAGCACTGTCAAGGGGAGAGTGCTAATTTTCACGCAGGTTTCATATTTTTTGACAAGAATGTCACATTGGGTCGTGAGCAAAGATCACTTTCCTATCTTAAAGCTGTCTCCTTTTTCCCCGAGGAAAAGCACTCTGCCGCCCTTTGGCATGGGTATGACATTGCCTGCGTCTTTAACGCGGGAAGTGTATATCGGCTCATCGAATTTGTTGAACACGATAACAGCACTGTTTTCGGGTCTTGTCACGGTCAGCGGGGTGTTTGCGATGCTGTCGGAAATGCTGTACCACGCCGCATTGTCTGTAAGCTCAACAGTCCTGACAGACGCATCAAATACGGGAATGTCGTCCGCTAAGATATATTCCGTGCCGAATGAGGTTTTTATCGTCTGTCTGCCGTTTTTATCGCTGTCTGCCGTAATGTTGAGAAGATCTCTGCTCGATGATGACGGTATCCTGTTCGGTGAAACAAGATGACCGCTGTCGGATATTTTCAGCAGATCATCTGATCCATGGCTTGTCAGAAAAACATAGCCTTTCATTTCGTCCGCAATACTAAACCGTGCGATAGCGGCACCCTCGTAATTGACTGATGAATACTTATCTCCCACAAGGAGGAATTTCTTCCCGTCAAGAGCCTTAAAGCTGTTCAGAACGTCCTCTCCGACATTGTTTTCCTCTAACATCTGCCCCGCATAGGTCTTTATGTCGATCGAACCAAGCCCGGGATAAGTCATCCCACCCGATACTCTCATAAATATTCCGTCTGTATTCTTCTCAAAGGAAAGCCGGCTGCTTCCCCCTGCCGCAAGGCGCTTATCGAAGCCGCTTTCCTCGACCTCGCAGGCAAGCTCCGCAAAATCGCCGTCTGCGGTGTAAACGTAGTCGGTGTACTCGGTCTTTCGTGAGGATATTTTCTCCATGTGAAGATACCTGTTTTCGGGAAATGTCACCCTGCAAAGCCTGTTGCCCATGATATTCATGATATACATACCCTCATAAGCCTTATATTCGTCGGGTATCTCGTCAACTATCGTGCATTCGGGAAGTTCTTCTTCGGCAATGCCGATGCCCTTTTCCTGCAAACAAACGTCCATAAGTGCCTGCGCCGTAAGATCATTATATGCGCTTGTACCGCCGTTTGAAAGCACCGCAACGCTGATATGCTCATCGGGGGCTGTCAGCAGAAAGGCATGATCCATCGTCACATCGCCGCCTTTGCCTACCACTTTCACACCGCTTTGCTTGTAGCGGAGCATTTCGGCATAGTCCCAGCCGAGACCGTTATCATCGCTGTATTCGTTATCGTTGTGGCGGGTCGCCATAGCGTTTTTGGCATTGTCGGAGATAAGCGTTTCATCGCCCGTGAAGAACGCCGCCCCGAACTTTGCCGTATCGGAAGCAGTTGCATAGATACCGCCGTCACCGATAGTCACGCAGTAGCACGTTTCAAGGGGCAGACCGTTTGCCGAGAATGACGGAACAAGCATATCATTGCGGTACATATCTATGGGCGTTCCCGTGTCGGTGACACCTATCCTGTCCGAGATATTCTCCCTCACATAGTCGGTGTAGCTCATGCCCGTGACGTTCTCGACTATAAGCTCCAGCAGATCAAACCCGACATTGCAGTACGCCGCATATTTTCCGGGGTCGGCTTTGAGCCGCTGAACAGAAAGATTTTCGAGCAGATGATCGTGATTATAGGTATCGTTGTCGTCATACAGATCGCTGTTCACTTTTGCGGAACCCATTATCCCCGAAGTGTGATCCATGAGCATACGCACCGTGATGTCCTTATAGCGCTCATCGGCCATTGTGAAGTCGGGGATATATTCGGTTATCGGCGCATCAAGCCCGACCTTGCCTTCGTCAACAAGCTGCATGACAGCGGCGGTCGAATAGACTTTGCTCACCGAACCCACGCAGTAGATATATTCGCCGTCAGCTGCATTATTTTCCGCAGACACAGCCTTTGCCGCCGTGTCTGCATTTTCAGTTTTATCTGTCTTAACACTGCCGCAGCCTGTCAGCATGAGAAGTGCCATGACTGCGGCGATATTCTTTATATGTTTCATATTATCTCCCTCTTATTCGGTCATAAGTTCTGTTACGGATATCGCCTTGATCTTTCCTGCGCTGATGTAAGTTACCGCGTAGCAGAACGCCACAAGTACAACGTCTGCGATGATAGTCAGCGGAATGTTCAGCTCGCCGACAGCACCGAATACCATCAGCCAGAATGCGCTGTAAACGTAC
>CADBTD010000108.1 GCA_902797535.1 uncultured Ruminococcus sp.
CAGGTGGTCGGAAATGATATCGCAATACCTTGACAATGCAAAGGATGGTGTCATCAGATGAAGATCTATACTATAATAGGCGGCGTAAACGGCGTGGGTAAAAGCAGTCTGTCAGGTGTGCTGTCAGCCGAAAGCAACGATCTCGGTATGATCATAGATACAGATAAGATAACTGCAAAATACGGCGGCGACAGGATAAAGGGCGGAAAAATCTCGGTGAACCTTATAGATGACTGCTTAAAAAAAGGCGTGAATTTCACTCAGGAAACCACCATCTCAGGTGTTCGTACCATCAAAACGATAATTCGTGCCCGCGATCTTGATTATTTTATACGACTCTATTATGTAGGTGTCGATACAGCAGACGAGAGCATATCAAGAATAGCAAACCGTGTCAGAAAAGGCGGTCATGATATACCTCACGATGACATTATGCGAAGATTCAATAAACGCTTTGAAGACCTTGCTAAGATCCTGCCTTACTGCAATAAAGTAAAACTGTTCGATAACGAAAACGGCTTTTCAGAAGCAGCCGAATATAAAAACGGTTCTCTTATTTTCAAAAATAACAATACTCCTAAATGGGTAATGGAATTGAAAGCATATCTCGACAATACACTTGGCTTTTCCTCGCCTCAAACCCCTTGACATAAGCGGCAGATAGGTGTATAATAATAAGGTAAAGCATTTTTTGAAGGAGGCGACAAGGCTCTATGCCACAGGCACAGGACCCCAGACAGAGAAGAATAAATCCGAACACTGACAGAAACCGCGTACCCCGTCAGCCCGAAAGACAGGGCAGACCAATGCCGGACCGTCAGCGCTCTTATGATAATGCACAGCAGCGCCCTCAGCCGAGACCCCGCTATCAGCAGGCACCTCAGCAGCAGGACGATACAGTCGATATGTCATCTACTATCAAGGGCATTATAGCTGTGTTCCTTACACTTCTTATAGTGATAATAATCGTTATGCTTTTTGCAAAAAGCCTTTTTGTAAGCGACGGCTCACAGGCTAAAAATATCAAGACAGGTCACCTTACAGAAACCGAATTTGTCTTTATAGAACAGCCTGAAACCAAAATGAACGAAGAAGTTGTTACCACTAAAAAGGCTAAGAAGAAAAAGACCGAGAAAAAAGAAGACACACCCGCTCTTCCCGATGGTCTTGATACTTCTGTAGCAGGCGATTATACCGTAAATGATGCGGTCATACTTCATCCCGAGCCTAACTCCTCAAGCGCCGAACTCGCTATAGTAGCTTACGGCTCCGAGGTCAAGGTGTACGGCACCGCAAACGGCGGCTGGTATTACCTCGATTACGACGGTCAGCTGGGCTACGCCTGGGGCACTTACTTCACAAAGAAATGATATTTAACGCCGCAGTTGTTCTGCGGCGTTTTCGTCATATTGCACAAAAAAGACTCTATACCCTATTCCTCTATAGACAATCGACAAAATCTGTGCTATAATAGTATTAATTGATATATACATCACTCATATGTATATGATTCTTGAGGAAGGGATAAGTAAAAATGCTGCACGAGAAATCATGCGGTGGGATAGTTTACAGAAAGTATCACGGCAATACCGAGATACTTCTTATCAAACACATCAACAGCGGACACTGGTCTTTCCCGAAAGGTCACGTTGAAGCAGGCGAGACCGAAGTCGAGACCGCTATGCGTGAGATCAAGGAAGAAACAGGCGTTGATGTAATGATCGACCCCACCTTCAGAGAGCTTGTGACATACAGCCCCAAAAAGGACACACAGAAGGTAGTCGTATACTTTATAGCAAAAGCCAAAAACTGCGACCTTGTGCCGCAGGAAAATGAAATAGCTGAGGTCCGCTGGGTAGAGATAACCCGAGCTGCCGATCTGCTTGCTTACGATAACGACCGCTGTATCGTCAACAAAGCAAAAAAGCTCATTCACTGAGCCTCAAAACACACCATACGCCTTATTTTTTCGGAATAAGGCGTGTTTTTTTGCTGTTCTGCTGTTTACATTTGCCCGGAAATGTGCTATAATAATAAAGTATGTTTAAAGAAACCATTCGCAGAATATCCACGTTGCAGGCGCTGCGGTCATCACACGGAAAGCTGTGCGTAACGTGAACAAAAAAGGAAAGTAGGAAAGAATAATGATCCAGGTAAACGATCTTTCAATGCAGTTCGGCGGACAGCTTCTGTTCAAGGACGCTGAACTGAAATTCACAGGCGGGAACTGCTACGGCATAATAGGCGCAAACGGCGCAGGCAAATCCACATTCCTGCGCATTCTCTGCGGCGAACTTGAACCCACTAAGGGCGAGATAGTCATAGATAAGGGCACCCGTATGTCGGTGCTTCGTCAGGACCACTTCGCCTTTGATGAGTATACCGTTCTTGATACCGTTATCATGGGCAACAAACGCCTTTATGATATCATGCAGGAAAAAGACGCACTCTACGCTAAGGAAGACTTCTCCGACGAAGACGGCGAAAAGGCAGCAGAGCTTGAAGCCGAATTTGCCGAGCTTAACGGCTGGGAGGCTGAAAGCGAAGCCTCAAAACTTATACAGGGACTCGGCCTTGACGAAAGCCTGCTCTATACTTCCATGAGCGAACTTGACGGTAATCAGAAGGTCAAGGTGCTTCTCGCACAGGCACTTTTCGGCAATCCCGATATAATCCTCCTTGACGAGCCTACCAACCACCTTGATATCTACGCTATCCGCTGGCTTGAAGACTTCCTCGCAGAATACTTCGGTACAGTGCTCGTGGTATCCCATGACCGCCATTTCCTTAATAACGTCTGCACTCATATAGTTGACTTCGACTACGGCAAGGTCAAGATGTATGTGGGCAACTATGAATTCTGGTATGAGTCATCTCAGCTTATGCAAAGACTTATCAAGCAGCAGAACAAAAAGACTGAGGAAAAAATAAAGGAACTGCAGGAATTTATCTCCCGCTTCTCCGCAAATAAATCAAAGTCCAAACAGGCGACCAGCCGCCGTAAGCTGCTCGACAAGCTCACCGTTGAGGAAATGCCCGCTTCATCAAGAAAATACCCCTACATCGGCTTTACCCCCGACCGTGAACTCGGTAAGGATATCTTAAAACTCGACAGCATATGCAAGGCTGATGAAAACGGCGAGCCGCTGCTAAAAAATGTGTCCTTCACCCTCGGCCGTACCGATAAAGTCGCTGTAATAGGCAAGAGCGAACAGGCTATAACTGCGCTTTTCAAAATACTCGCTGAGGAAATTGAGCCTGATTCGGGCACTATGAAATGGGGCGTTTCTACTTCACGCTCCTACTTCCCGAAGGATAACAGCAGCTACTTCGACGGCTGCGATATGACTATCGTTGACTGGATACGTCAGTATACAACAGGTGAAAACACCGACACATTCCTGCGCGGATTCTTAGGTAAAATGCTCTTCTCGGGCGATGATATCTATAAGCAGGTAGATGTCCTTTCGGGCGGCGAAAAGGTGCGCTGTATGTTCTCCCGAATGATGCTTTTCGGCTCGAATGTCATACTTCTTGACCAGCCTACCAACCACCTCGACCTTGAATCCATCACTGCCGTTAATAACGCGCTGACCGACTTCAAGGGCGTTGTGATATTCACCACCCACGACCACGAGATAATGCAGACAGCCGCAAACCGAATAATAGAGATAACCGAAGACGGCTGTATAGATAAAGTCGGCACCTATGAGGAATACCTTGACTGGAAACACGCCCGCGAGGAAGCCGTCGAATAATACCTTATGTATAAAGGAGATATGTAATATGTCCGAAGGAACAGTTGAAAAGACCTGCGGCTGCTGCGGCTGCAAATTTGAAGCAGCTGTACCGCCCGCTTCTGATAAAGAGGGCGACTGGTTTGACCTTGACCAGCGTCCCCCCGAGCCAATGCGCTCAGACCTTTACAGACAGATATTCCGCTGCCCGCAGTGCGGAGCTGCTGTGGGACCGCGTTTAAGGCGTGCTCCCGAGGATTTTGTCAAAAGCGAGCAATACATCACCTGCGAGGGCAATGACCTGCCCGAAGGCTGCGGCGCTGATTACTACAGACTCGGCATGACCGCCGAACGTGACGGCGACCTTGCTACCGCATTTGAAGCGTTCCTGCGTGCTGCATGGGTGTTCGATGACGCTGCTGACGATGCCTCGGCTGTAAAATGCCGCTGCCGCTGTATAGCACTCGGAGAAAAATTTCCGCCGACTTCGGGCTATGAAACACTTGTGAGGGTCGATATCTACCGCCGTGCAGGCAAATGGAACGATATCCCTCAGAAAGTGCTTTCCGAACGCTACCCCGACTCGCTGACCAACCTTATACTTGAGTTTGAAAAGAAACTTGCCCGCAAAGGCGATACCAAAGCCTATGACCTCGAACAGTGCTTCGCAGGACTTGGCATAAAAAGATAAACACTGCATATCCGCACAGTCCGAAAACGTTTTCGGGCTGTGTTTTTTCTTCGGCTGCTGTAAACGTTCCCACCCCCGAAAACACACACGATAACGCTCGTTCATTAAAAATTCACAACAAAAAATCACCCCGTTTTTATTGCAAAATAAACTCCCCTGTGCTATAATACATACAAAATAATGTCCCCGTATACAGGACTGAAGGAGCGTTTTTCATGTTCAGAGCAGCATATATTTTCAGCAGTGATATGGTACTGCAAAGAGATAAAAATATTACCGTGTGGGGCGAAAGCGATGCAGAGGGCGCTGAGGTCACAGCACATATCGGAGAAAACTCCGCCCGCACTAAGGTCACTGACGGCAAATGGAGACTCACTCTGCCCCCTATGCCCGCAGGCGGACCATATACCCTCGAACTTTTCTGTAAACTGTCAGGAAACGGCACTGCCTCCTCCGATACCATACGCTTTGAAAATGTCATGATAGGCGAGGTGTGGCTGTGCGGAGGTCAGTCAAATATGGAACTTGAACTGCAAAACTGTAAGGGCGGCAAGGATATCCTTTCCTCTCTTACCCCCGACTGCAATGTAAGATTCTACTACACACCCAAGAAAAGCTATATCGACGAAAGCCACGCCGCCGCAGAAAAAGCCTCTCACTGGTCACTGGCAGGCCGTGAAGAAAGCGCCGCATGGAGCGCTGTGGGCTTCTTTTTTGCAAGAAAGCTCGCCGCCGACCTTGGCATTACCGTGGGTCTGATAGGCTGTAACTGGGGCGGCACCAGCGCCTCTGCCTGGGTCGACCGTGATACCCTTGCCGACAGCAGGATGACCGTCCCCTATCTCGAGGATTTTGCCGCAGCTGTCAAAGGAAAGTCAGAAGCTCAGCAGATAAAGGAATACGACGAATGGGCAGAAAGACACGCCGCTTGGTGGAAACGTGTTTCCGATTTTATGGAGAAAAACCCCGGCGTTTCCTGGGACGTGATAAACAAGACCTGCGGCGAATATACTGCCCCTCCTATGGGCATCAAATGCGAAACACGCCCCTGCGGCCTTTATGAGTCTATGCTTATGCGTGTCTGCCCCTATACCCTGCGGGGCTTCCTCTACTATCAGGGCGAAAGCGATGACCACCGACCCGACAGCTATTATAAGCTGTTCACCTCTCTTATCTCTCTGTGGCGTGAACGCTGGGGCGATGACACTCTGCCATTTATCCTGACTCAGCTCCCCATGTATAAAAGCGCCTCCGACCCCGACTATAAACACTGGTGCATAATACGAGAGGCACAGATGAAAGCCTTCCGCACCGTGAAAAATACAGGCATAGCCGTCACCACCGACTGCGGTGAATTTGATAATATCCACCCCGTTGATAAACTCCCCGTAGGCGAACGCCTTTGCCTTCAGGCTGAAAAACTTGTATACGGCATGGACGCCGATGCTTTCGGGCCTCTCTTCCGCGACCTTGTGTATAAGGACGGCGGAGCGCTTCTCTCATTCGATCACGCCGAAAAAGGCTTTGACCTGCACACCGATACAGTCACGGGCTTTGAACTTGCAGGCGCTGATAAAAACTTTGTCCCCGCCAAGGCCGATATCCGCGGCAGCGAGATATTCCTCTCCTCCCCCGATGTCCCCGACCCGCAGTATGTCCGCTACGACTGGTCAAACTGGATAGTCCCCTCACTTTTCGGTAAAAACGGCATACCTCTTGCTCCTTTCACCACCGAAAGATAAACAAAAAACCGACTTTATGCACTTGCAATAAAGTCGGTCATTTTTTATCGTACAGACAGCTTCTTACTGCGTAGCCCCCTCAGTCGAGGTGCTGCTGGTCTGATCGGGTATTATCGTTGCAGGAAGATTCGGGTCACTTGCCGAACTGCTGCTTTCGGTCTGGTCTATCACAGAAGGTGTAACGTCTATGGTGCTTATCTCGTTGTTTATCGAAGATGTGCTGTCCACAGAACTTGTCTCTCCGATAAGGTCATATGCAGGCAAATACTTTTCAACTATAGCCACATTGTCCTTGGTAGCATCACCCGATGAAGCACTGTTCATGGTTATGCAGACATAATAGGTGCCGTCGTCCAGCTTGTAAAGCGAAGCCAGCGAATAACCGCTTTCATCGGTAAATCCTGTCTTTCCGCCTACTATGGTAACGTCTGCCTTTTCGTCCTGGTCACGGTCTATGAAGAATCCGTCATATCTTTCAAAGAATATGCTTGAAAGCACTATGCCGTCAGGGTTCTTGTTGGAATTCTTTGTTCTGTACTCAGTAGCAGAAAGCACCGAGATGAAATCGTCAGCTATATCCTTGTTGTCAAGGGCGTACTTTACGATGAGCGCCATGTCTATGGCAGTCGAGTAATGATCCTTGTCATGAAGTCCGCTTGCGTTGGTAAAGTGTGTGCCTGTAAGTCCGAGCTCCTCTACCTTTGCATTCATCATGTCAACAAATGCAGCCTCAGAACCTGCAATATAGTTTGCAAGACCCAATGTAGCGTCAGCACCGCTGGGGAGTATAGCACCGTAGAGCAGATCCTTTATGGTCACCTTCTCGCCTGCCACGAATCCCGCTACAGAAGCGTTCTCATCAGCCAGCGCCTTCATGTCGGCCTTCGTGAACTTGTATGTTGCATTCAGATCATCACAGTTCTCAAGTGCAACTATTATGGTCATTATCTTTGTGAGCGATGCGGGATAAGCCTTCTTGTTGTAGCTCTTTCCCGTGTATATCTTGTTGTTGGTGCAGTCAAGTACCACACAGTTCTTTGCAGTTACGCTCTCTATCTGCATCTTCATGAAGTCGAAGTCCTTTTCGGGATACTCGATCAGAGGCTTTACCTCTTCGGGTATCGGCTCGGCAGGAGCGCTCTCCTCAGAAGATGTGTCGAACACATTGTGTGCAGGCATATCCTGATTCTCATCTATGGCCCTTCTGCCCGTTACCACAAGCACACAAGTGCCTATTGCTATGAGCATTATCATTATGAGCACAGCACAAAGCGCCGCACTTCCGGAATGATAAGCCTTTGTTCTTCCCTCGTTTTTTCTCATTTTTATTTCCTCCCGGATAATTTAACTTCCAGCATAAAATATGTGTCTAACCCTCACGCTCATACTCCGGCGTCGCCGAGAACATCTCGCTGTCCTTCAGCTCCTCATAACACGCCTGAAGTATGTCCCTTCGTGTTACTATCCCTATGAATACGCCTCTGTCATCAACTATCGGCACAAAATTCTGGTTCATGCTCAGCATGAACAGGTCCGCAATAGTCGAATCCACCGATACCGACTGACAGTCATGACGCCTGGGCAGCTTTGAAAGCGGGTACTTTTCAAGCTCAGCAAGCCCGCCTATGCCGTTCTCCAGCATAAACCATAAAAGGTCGCCCTCTGAAAGCGTGCCTGCATATTCGCCCTTTTCATTTATGAGCGGTACAGCGGTGTACCCGTGATGCCGCATCTTCTCCGCCGCCTGCCTAAGGGTTATGTCCTCGCTCAGATACGAGGTCATGGCTTTCGGCCTCAGCAGCTGCAATATATTCAAGCTCTTCATAAGAAACGCTCGCCCTTTTTTCTTACAAACCGTCAGCCCTCACTGCTTTCATCGCTCTGTGAGCTGTCACCGCTTTCAGTGCTGTTCTCAGAGTCAGCCTTGCTGTCTTCACTCTCGCTGCCGGCTTTTTTCTTATCCTTGTCCTTGCCCTTTTCTTCGGTCTCGGACTTCTTTCCATATGTGTAGATAAGCTCTGTAAGATCCTCTAAGCTTATCCTCTTGAGATCGTCGGTCGTTATGTGCAAAGCATACATATTGTCGGTGGTAACGCCGTATTCCGAGCATACCCCCTGACAGAATGCAAGCCTTTCGTCCTCGGTCATAGCCGAGAAGTCCTTCAGCTCCTTCAATACGTCGGCATTAAGATATTTCTCGTCTGCCTCCTGAACAAAGCTGACCACCTCTGCCGTTTCGATAAGGTCGTCCTGACCCTCTCCCGAATAGCATACCGTGTACTTTTTCAGCTCGCCGCTCTCATCAAAATAAAGGTCATACACCGTGATGTAGTTGTCACCCGTATAGGTGTACTCCTCTATCTGATAACCCTCGGCATCATCCTCCGAAGGCAGATGCGTCGATGTACGGTCGAGCTTCATGCTTATTATGTTATCAAGCAGTCCCAGACCGCTTTTTATCTCACAGGCTTCATACACCCCGAGATTGCTGTCAATATCA
>CADBTD010000109.1 GCA_902797535.1 uncultured Ruminococcus sp.
CCTGCTAAGCAGGCAGCAGCCATTGAAATGCTGAGTACCATTGCCATCATCTTTTTCATAACAGATCTAATCCTTTCCGTAAAAAGGCACAGACCGAAAAAAACCTTCGTTCTCAGCGAATGAAGGCACAGCAAACAAGCCTCTGTCACTGCCGCGTAAAACGGCCGAAGAAGCCTGAAAACAGTACGATCAATGCCTCGTGATCTGAGCGTGCAAAAACGCTCTGTACCAGCAGTTACGGCAGGTTTCCTGACTCATGCCTCATCACGGCTCAGATACGCCTTCCCGATGTTCTCAGTGGCTCCGCTCACGTTCTCACGCTCGCAGGATATCTGCTCCGCTCCGCATATACAGTGACGAGATCGTGCAGGCATCTCACCTGCTTCCCTTTTACCCTTCGGCCTCAGAGCTTACCGCCCCGATCGAAGGCACCGCCTGCTTTTGATTTTATGTTCATGAACACATTAATTATATCACTATTGTACAGAAAATGCAAGCCTGCCGCATTTTTTTATCTTTTTAGACAAAATATACCGCAGGCTTGCCGCTGATTTTATTTTATTTTTCTCAGGTCTTATCTGTACACGATCTTTTCTTATACCCGCTGTGACTTACCGCCCGAGCATATACATGAGTGCGTTGCATACCGCTGCCGCAACGTTGCTCCCGCCCTTGCGGCCTCTTGCTACTATGCAGTCAGCCCCCGATGCTATCAGCATCTCCTTTGACTGCACCACATTCACAAACCCTACGGGCATACCTATCACCAGCTCGGGTCTGAAACTGCCGCGCTCCATGTGCTCGCATATACGCACAAGCGCTGTCGGTGCATTTCCCGACACATAGATAACAGGCTCTCCCAGCTTTGCCGCCTTGTCCACCGAAGCCGCCGCCCGTGTTATGCCCTGCTCTTTCGCCGCCTGTGCAACATCATCGTCCGCCATGAAGCATTCAGCCCTGCATCCGTATTTCGCCAGTGCCGCCTTGTTTATCCCCGACTTAGCCATGTTTGTGTCGGTGACTATCGTACAGCCCCGTGATATCAGCTCCAGAGCCTTGTCCACCGCACCCTCAGAAAAATACATATTCTCCGCATAGTCAAAGTCTGCGGTGGTGTGTATCGCTCTCATGACTATCGGACGCACCTCATCGGGTATCTCACGCTCTCCCAGCTCCCGAGCTATTATCTCAAAGCTCCTGCGCTCTATGTCCTGCGGCAGAACATACTCCAGCTCCATTTGCTCACACGCCCTCTCTCATGATATCGTATATCTTCGGAATGTCAAGGCTCTCTCTTACCGCATCCGCAAGTATATCGAACTGCTTTTCACGGTATTCCCGCCTGTCCGTCGCCTTTCCGCTGTAAACAAGCCCCTTTGCCTCGTAAAGCGCCTTTACCGTCCGTCCCGACACCTCGGCACTGTCGAATATCCCGTGTATATAACAGCCTGCCGCATTCTGCGTCCAGTTTCCTCCTGCGGTAGTCAGCGGCTTTCCTCCGCCGTCTGTCACGCCCATGTGTATCTCATAGCCGTAAAACTCCGCCCCCGAAAGATATCCGAAAAACCCTTCGGGTTCAAGAAATCTGCCCGTCACACGCACCTGACGCTTTTCCTCGGAAAATACCGTACTCGTGTCGAATATCCCCATGCCGGCGATGCTTCCGCCCCCCTCGCTTCCGTGAGGGTCGCTTATGACACTGCCCATCATCTGATATCCGCCGCATATGCCGAATACCGGCACTCCCCTTGAAAGCCTCTGCTTTACCGCCGCTTCAAGTCCCGACTCTCTCATCCACTTCATGTCGGCTATGGTGCTTTTCGTCCCCGGTATTATGATAAGATCCGGCATACCCAGATCTCCGCTTCGTGAAACATACCTCACCGATACGCCCTCATACTGCCCGAACACATCAAAGTCCGTGAAGTTCGACAGCTTCGGCAGTTTTATCACCGCTATGTCTATGTCGCCCTCCGCACAGCTTTTTTCCAGCTTGTGCGAAAGACTGTCCTCGTCCTCGATGTTGCAGTGTATATAGGGCACCACCCCGAGAACGCTCCTGCCGCTTTTCTCTTCGAGTATCTTTACTCCGTCGTCGAAAAGCCGCCTGTCACCGCGGAACTGATTCACTATCAGCCCCTTCACCAGCGCTCTTTCGTTCTCCTCAAGCAGCGCCATAGTGCCTAAAAGCTGTGCGAAAACTCCGCCTCTGTCTATATCCCCTGCGATAAGCACAGGCGCTTTAACCATCTTCGCAAGCCCCATGTTGACTATATCGTCCTTCTTCAGATTGAGCTCCACAGGACTTCCCGCACCCTCTATCACTATGATGTCGTGCTGCGCAGAAAGCTCACCGAACGCCCTTTCTATCTCGGGTATCAGCGCCTTCTTCCCTGCAAAGTAATCCTTTGCGCTCATGTCCCCCCTGACACGCCCGTTTACTATCACCTGCGAGCCTTTGTCGGTGGTAGGCTTTAAAAGCACAGGATTCATCAGCGCCGAGGGTTCTATCCCCGCCGCCTCAGCCTGCATCGCCTGCGCACGCCCTATCTCCAGTCCGTCTGCCGTGATGTAGGAATTGAGCGCCATATTCTGCGACTTGAACGGCGCACAGCTGTAGCCGTCCTGCCTGAATATGCGGCACAGCGCCGCCGCAAGAAAGCTCTTTCCTACATTTGACATCGTTCCCTGAAGCATTATGCGCATAGCCATTTACATCGTCCTTTCAAGGGCATATATGAGCCTTTCGTTCTCCTCGCGGGTACGCACCGCAGCCCTGTAATAGCTCCCGTCAAGCCCGTCAAAGTCACTGCACTCCCTTATGAGCACCTTGAATCTGAACAGCTTTTCCACATATCCCTC
>CADBTD010000110.1 GCA_902797535.1 uncultured Ruminococcus sp.
CTCAACTTCTGTAAACGGCGATTCGATATGGTTTGACTACACCTACCCCACAGACGATCAGCTCAATGACTTTATAGAGATGGCAAAGGGGCTGAAAGACCCGATAACATATGACAGGCAGACCTTGGATATGGTAACGGAAACTATAACTAAATACTTTACCAATGATATTACCTCAGATGAGGCAGCAGAGGCTATCATGTCAAGAAAAAGTTTAAAGTCAAAAGAATGACAGAACAGTCTGAATAATAATGAAGAAGATAAAGAGAATTTATATCTTATGCAGAGCAAAAGAACCGACAGCAAGGGATCTGTCAGCAGCTGTGCGGATCAGGCAGCACCGGGCAGATCTGACATAAACGAAAGAATTTTCATTATTCTTCTCTTTCATGTAAATCTACGCTTCTTACCTTACTGATCTATATCCGGGCGGATACTGCTGTAAGTATCCGCCCGGATATTCTATTTAAATTAGAGAATAATTAGAGAGAAAATTAGAGATTATTTAGAAAAAAGAGTGTTATCATTATATACAGAAAGAAAAAATGATCCAAAAGCACAAACCAAAAGAATAATCGGAGGGAAACACTATGAACACAAAAAGGATCGCAGCAGCAGCTGCAGCAGTATTAATGGCAATTTCAGCAGCAGGATGCAGCAGCAGCGAAAATAAAAGCAAGCAGCTCAGCAGCAAACCCCAGAAAGGCAGATATGTTGAAGAGATACTTGATCTCAAAAATATAGAATTTCCGAGCGAGTTTGTCAAGGCCGACGGAGAGATATCCTTTGTGAATGAAGAAGATGCGATAAAGAGATATGTTTCTGACGGCAAGAACGTAACATCAGAAGAGCTTGACCTTAAATTCCCGAATGACAGCTGCTTTGCAACAAAGATACAGCAGCTTCCCGACGGCAGAGGCGCTGTCTTATATACCGACCAGAGCGTATTATCATTTGATACCGAAGACATTGAAGGGAACGGAATAACTCAGGAAACAGACACAGACGACAGTGCGCCGGAAATACTTGTTGATATCCCCGAGGACGATACAGAAGCTGATCCGGCCATAACCGAAAAAGAGGGCGGCATCATAGGTGAAACAGAATTTGAAACTGAAGATCCTGCTGACGCTGCTGAAGAGACCGCAGAAGACGGGGTAATACACATTTCGGATGATTATGACTCGGGATCAAGATTTGTTCTGATAAGACCCGACGGCAGCTTTGCTGAGACCGAAATTGAAGAAAAGAACATATTTGATTTCGAGATATCGGAAGACGGCAGATTGTTCGTGTCAACATTTTCGGGCAGGATATACAAGGTAGACCTTGATACCGGAAAAAGCGAGCTTTTCTATGAGGGAAAGGAAGACCAGGCAAATTATATAGATATTGCCGGCAAATATATTATCATCCCCGAACAGCTCGAAAACAAGGTGACTGTAATTGACGCAGAGACAGCTGAAGAGATCGGAAACTTAGAAGCACTCAATGATTTCTGCAAAGATAACATAACATTCAACTCTGCTTTTTCGGGAGTTCCCTGCTTTGATTTCTGTGAAGGCGAAGACGGAACGATATATATAGCCTGCACAGCCGGTATCTACAGATATGTTATCGGCGGCAACAAAGTCGAGCAGCTTATCGACGGAAGTTCAACAAGCCTAAGCATGACAGACTCTGTATATATGGGTCCGAGTTCTGTAGTCTATGAGGGAAATGATTCTTTCCTTGTAGAGTGTGCGGCAGGTATAGTAAGATACAGATTCGACCCGGACGCTGAAGAGAACGAGACCTCCTGCATAAAGATATATGCCCTGAAAAACGACGAAAAGATCACAACGGCTGTGAACACATTCAGAAGAACACATCCCGAAATAGGTGTTGAGCTTGAAACGGGCATGAAGGACAAGAAGACCTACGATGATGCTGTCAAGGATCTTTTATCGGAGATCGTATCAGACGATGCACCCGACGTTATCATACTCGACGGACTTGACATACATAACTTTATAGACAAGGATCTTCTGAAAGACCTTACAGAGTATCTTCCCGATATTACCCCTGAGGAGGGACTGATAGAGGGTGCTGCACTGTGGAACGACCGGGACGGAGTTTATTCGGCGGCAGGCTGTTTTGCCATACCTTCCGTTGCCTGCAACACAGGTGACCTTGACAAGCTGGATACTCTGAAGGATGTGGCCGAGTACTCGGAAAAACAGAAGGATGACAATAATTACGCTATGAATCTTGAAACTTCGTTCACCGGATCGTTTATCAAGAACCTTTTACAGACCTATGGAAATGAGATAAGCGACGGAAAGAATTCAGCAGACCCCGAAAAGATAAAAGACTTTTTTGAAAACTGCGGCAAGATATACAATGCCTCATTTTCTGGCGAAGATCCCATGGAAAACGAATACGAGGAACAGGACGAGCCATTTTACACAGGCACTCCCCTTGCTTATCTGACTCTTGACAACTATCATCTTTCAGCAGGTATGCTGGACAGCTATCCCAACTCAATAAACTGTATTACAACGATCAAAGACTACAATGACAAAATAGATTACAGATACGGCGGCAGCAGCAGTGTTCACGCATTCCAGCCTATAATGAATGCAGCTATATGCTCAAGATCTGACAATACAGACGAAGCCAAGGAATTTATAAAAATAATGCTGTCAAAGGATAATCAGGACAATTATGTTGACAATGCTCTTCCTGTCAACAAGGCAAGCTTTGAATACAACTTTACTGACAGAACAGACTTATTCGTATCCGGCTGTATCGGATACGGCACTGAAGATGAGAGCGAAATATTGTATAAGTATACAGACGAGGCTGAGGAGAAGGAACTTATGGAGTATCTCAGCAAACTTGACACCGCAGTATTATTTGATGAGCAGACCACTCAGAAGATCGTTGAATGCGGTACAAAATATCTCAACGGAGACAGCACACTTGATGAAGCTGCTGAAGAGGTAAGATCGTTCCTTTTACTCAGAAATAAAGAATGAGGGCCGCTGAAAACACAGCCGCAGCAGACATACAAAACAGTGCGGCAGCGGTCGGGAACATTAAAGAGATGAAAAAGAACAAGAAAAAAAAGAAAAACAAAACGGATCTTAAATTTTTACAGTTCCTGCTGCCCGGTGCGCTGGGTGTTGCGGTATTCATACTGATACCGTTCATAGACTCGTTCAGGCGGTCGTTCTGCACGAATATCACTCAGGAGTTCAGCGGTGCAGACAACTACAAGGAAATATTCGGGAACGAAGCGTTCAGGCTGGCGATAAAGAATACTCTCCGCTTCACGGGAGTTTGTCTGCCGCTGCTTATAGGGATATCTTTCATAATTGCGTATATGCTGTCGGGACTGAAAAGGATACAGCTCATTCGTTCGATACTGCTGTTTCCAATGGCGATACCTACAGCAACAATGGTGCTTATCTGGAAGATACTCTTTTCAGACCACGGATACATAAACGGCATACTTGATTCGCACGGCGCAGATACAATAGGATTTCTTGACGACAAGGCATTCTGGGTCCTGGTCGGAAGCTATATATGGAAGAATCTTGGATACACCGTTCTTCTGTGGCTGACAGGAATAATGAGCATATCCTCGGCGCTATGTGAAGCTGCAAAGACTGACGGCGCAGGAGAAGTCAAATGTCTTTTCTACATAATCATGCCGAACTTAAAGCCTACGCTTTACACCATAACGATAATCTCTTTCCTGAACTCATTCAAAGTGTTCAGAGAGGCTTATCTTCTTGCAGGTTCATATCCTCACGAAAGCATATATCTTCTGCAGCACCTGTTCAACAACTGGTTCGTGAATATGGACCTCGGGAAAATGGCAGCCGCTTCGGTCTGTGTATTTTCTGTAATATTCATTGCGGTCTCACTGCTGAAAGCAGTATGGGACAAGGAGGAAAACTGACATGAAAAAGATATCGGTACGAAGGCTTGCTGCAAAAGCAGAAAAGCTGCCAATATATATAATATTTGCAGTGCTCTGCTTTGCGGTCATCTACCCCGTGCTGCTTATGGTACAGCTTTCCCTGCAGGACAGAATAGAGCTTAGCAAGACCTTTTCCCCGATAAACAGTCTGACGGGCTTTTCAAAGCCTGATCAGATACCGCTGTTCCCTACTCTGAAAAACTACAGAACACTTATGTTCTACACCCCCGAATTCTACACGGTATTCTGGAACTCGCTGAAAAACGTGACTGTGATACTTGCCTGCCAGCTTCTGGTGGCAGCGCCCTCTGCATGGGCATTTGCAAGGTACAGATTCAAAGGTCACAAACAGCTGTTCAATGTGTATGTAATATTCATGCTCATGCCTTTTCAGGTGACGATGCTCTCACAGTATCTGCTGCTTGATACACTGAAGCTCATGGATACTTCAATGGCACTGATACTTCCTGCGGTATTCTCCACCTTCCCCGTATTCATAATGTACCGCAGCTTCACAGGCATTCCCGAAGAAGTTCTCAACTCGGCAAGGATAGACGGTGCCGGAGAGTGGCAGATCTTTTTCAGGATAGGCATACCTATGGGCAGTCCGGGTATACTTGCGGCGATGACACTGGGTTTTCTGGATCTCTGGAACATGGTAGAACAGCCTCTTGCATTTATAAAAGATAAAAAACTTTTCCCCCTTTCGATATTCCTGCCAATGCTCGGAAACGGAAGCGAGGGAATGGTGCTTGCGGCCTCGGCTGTAACGCTTATGCCTGCAGCATTTGTATTTATAATAGGACAGGACAAGCTAGAGGCCGGTATCATCGCCTCAGCTATCAAGGAGTGACAATAAAACGATGAAGAAAAAAATGAGTGGTTCGGTCAAGTGGTTTGTGGGATTTCTGTGTATAATGGCGATGCTGACATTTATTTCAAGGCAGATATACACATCCAAGCTCGCAATCGTGACCACAGGAAAAATGAAGAATCAGGCCATTGCACACAATATAAGAGCGGCAGGCACAGTTGAGTGCGACTCGCTCAAGCCTGTGTTCTTTCCACAGGGAGTACTTGCAGACAAGATATGCGTTCATCAGGGCGACAGCGTAAATCCGGGAGATGTTCTTGCAGTGCTTAATGAGAAATCACTGAAAAAGCGCATACAGACCCTTGAAGAAGAAATAGAAACAAAGCTCCAGACTGACGGTGCTTCCGCAGGTGATGACGCAGTTCCCATATTTACCGAATCGGGAATGAGAATAATAAAGACCGCTGTAAAAAACGGTCAAAAGGTAAAAAAAGGCGACCTTCTCTTTCAGGTAGACACAGACCACCTTTTAAGGCTGATAAACTCACTTGAAGCTGACAGAAACAAGGACATAATATCAAGAAACGGCCTGATAAACGCCATGAACGCACCTCAGCCCACTGATGAGTTCGGTTCTCCCATCGGCGGAAGCAGCGGTTCTCAGGAACAGATAGATTCTCTTACGATATCTATAAACGAACAGCAGAAAAAGATAGACAGATATCTTGAAATATACTATAACAACGGTGAAATAAGAACTTCCGCAGAAGGAACAGTCAC
>CADBTD010000111.1 GCA_902797535.1 uncultured Ruminococcus sp.
AACCGTGACAGAGGCATCACCTTTATAATATCCAGCCACATTCTTTCCGAGCTTTACGCTTCCGCCACAAAGTTCCTCTTTATAGAAAAAGGCAGAGTGCTGAAAGTGCTCACCAAGGAAGAACTTGACCTGGAATGCAGCAAGTGCTTCGCAGTCACCACTGCCGATATCAAGGGCGCTTCCGCTGTGATAGAAAAAGAACTCGGCATCACAGACTATAAGGTGATAAGCGGCAATGAACTGCGCATCTACGATAAGAGCACAGACGCCGCAGCACTCAACAGAACACTTATACAGCACGGTATAGATATTTCGGGAATAGCCGAATCGGGCATCACTCTTGAAGATTACTTCAAGCAGCTCGTAGGAAAGGAGAACTGAAAATGAAAAACATGATACAGGCAGATCTTTACAGACTTATAAAAAGCAAGGCATTCTACTTCTGCATATTCTTCATCTTATTCCTCGCCATACTCGGCGCTTCCACCGCACAGGTGGTATCCATAGGCCAGGGCACCGAAAGCGACCTTTACTCAAATGCGTCCTTCATCGAAAAGTCCTCTCATATGACCAAGCAGGAAATATACGACCTCGATACATCGGGCTACAGAGAACTCGTCCTCAGCTGCGAAGACTATGACTTCGACAAGGACTACATGGGCAATAATGTCAACCTTTACTACGCTATGATATTCATGGGCGTTCTCATCATAGCAAGCGACTTCTCGAACTCCAGCATCAAAAACACCCTTTCCTCGGCGATAAGCAGAAAGAAATACTTCCTCTCAAAGTTCGTTTTCATGGCGCTCGCCTGCTGCGGCATAGTCTTCGTAAGCAACTATACCTTCTTTGCGGCAAATCACATCTTTAACGGCGGTGTCATCTCCTCGACCTTCGGCGCAGTCACCAAAATGTCCCTTATGCAGCTCCCCGAAGCAGTCGCTTTCTCCGCTATACTCTCAGCTATGGCCTTCATCACCAAAAGGACCGCCATATTCAACGGCATCTCTATCCCCTTCGTGATCGTAGGCCAGCTGCTTCTTTCCCTCGCAGCGTTCACCCTGAAGATAAAGGAAAAATACCTTGTATATGAGCTCCAGACCATGATGTCAAAGCTCATACACGACCCCTCATCGGCCTACCTGAGAAACGCATACCTCGTATGCGCCGCAATAGTCGCATTCTGCGCCGCAGTCGGCTGGGCAGCATTCAGAAAGTCCGAGATAAAATAACAATACAGCGATACACGGGATACGCCGCAGCTGCGGTGTGTTCCCTGTGTCTGCGTGCGAACATAAAAGGAGAATAAGAATGAGAAACATGATACGCTGCGAGCTTTACAGGCTCATACACAGCAAGGGCTTTTACTTCGGTCTGCTTTTTATCTGCTTTACCATGACCGTCACACTCATATACGGTGCGGGCACTTCCATAGGGCGCAAGCAGACGAGTCTTCTCAGAAAGAACAGCGACTATATACAAAAGTCCGAAGAGCGCGACCTTTCCTCGCTGCCTGCCGCAGAATTCCGTGAAGTCACACGCAGCTGCGAGGGCTACTTCCTCGACGAAGACTACTGCGCTCACGGCATCAATCATTACTATGAGCTGCTGTTTTTTGCCGCTGTGCTCGCCGTGGGCGACCTTTCGGTCGGTGCCGCCAAAAACACCCTTTCGGGAACAGTCAGCAGAAAAAAATATATCGCCGCTAAATTTCTGCTCACCGCAGGAGTTTCCTGTGTACTGCTGTTTTTCACTAACCTGCTGTTCTTTGCGCTGAACCGCATAGTTAACGGCGGTGCGGTGTCCTCCGACCTGTGGACAGTCACAAAGATAACTCTTATGCATCTCCCCCAGCTGACAGCCCTGTCCGCAGTGCTTACATCTATAGCTCTCATCACCCGGAAAATGTCCCTTTTCAACACATTTTCAATACTTCTGCCCATGGTCGGTCAGCTGCTGTTATCTCTTGCGGCGTTCACTTTCAGACTGAACGATGACCTGATGACTTTCGAGATGCACGAGATGAACTCACGGCTCGCCATGCACCCGACAGCCTCCTACACCGCAAAGGCTTACGCCGTATGCGCCGTAATAACGCTGATATCGGTCACTGCGGCATGGCTTTCTTTCAGAAAAGCCGAAATAAAATGACACCGCTGAAAAGCCGCCGCACTTCAGGGCGGCTTTTTTCGTACCCGACCTCTGTTATCCTTGACATTCATGCAATATGATGATAGAATATTACAAGAGATCAAACTTACCCGAGGTGATAAAATGACAGCCGCTATAATAACAGTGTCGCTGATAGCAGCGGCGCTGCTGATACACTGCCTGATGATACATTTTGAACACAGGAATATCTGCCGTCAGCTGAAGACCATAAGCAGCGAGGATACGAATACCCTGCTGCATTCCTCAAACGGCACCGCCGACAGCCTTATAATCGAGATGAACAGCCACCTTCAGAATATCCGCATACTGCGCGAGGAGTACCGCACCAAAAGCCACGACCTGGAGCAGATGATGACGAACATTTCCCACGACCTGCGCACTCCGCTGACCTCGGCGATGGGGTACATGGAAATGGTGAGAAGCGGCGGTCTTTCGGAAGAAGAGAACGGCCATGCGCTGGAGATAATCGAAAATAGGCTGGGCAGGCTTGAAGAGCTTATAAACTCGTTCTTTGAGTTCTCGCAGATGATATCCCGGGGAAAAGCGCCCGAAAAGGAAGAGCTGAACCTGGTATCCGTGCTCGAAGAGGCGGTAGTGCATTACTTTGACGACTACAGCGCACGGGGCAGGCAGATAATGCTTGACTGTTCAAAGCGCAGGATAATGATACATTCAAACAGGAATATGCTAATGAGGGTATTCGACAATCTCATCGGAAACTCGCTGAAACACGGAGAGGGCGACCTTTCGGTGCAGGTCAGCGAAAGCGGCGGACTTTCGATACGCTTTGAAAACGGGCTCAGCGACAGCGAGGTAGATGTGGGGCAGGTATTTGACGAGTTCTACACTACCGACATCTCACGGACAAAGGGCAATACGGGACTCGGGCTGGCTATAGCCAAGCAGTTCACCGAGCTTCTCGGCGGAAGCATTTCGGCGGAAACTCCCCCGGGACGCTTTGCGGTTACAGTATCTCTGCCTGCAGACAAGTAACGGTATTTTGTAAAGACCGTACCACCGACCATTACAAATAAAGGAGTCACAAAAATGACCGAACTCAGACAACTTACGCAGAACGACTTTAACAGCATAAAAGACCTGTTTTACAAGGTATTCACAGGTGCGCCCTGGTTTGACGACTGGAGCGACGACGCACGTCTTACCGCATATATCACCGACCTGACGGGAAACCGCAACTCGCTTGCATACGGGTTTTATGAGGACGGCGAGCTTGTGGGCATATCGCTCGGCAGCATCAGACACTGGTTCAGCGGCACAGAGTACAACATCGACGAGCTGTGCATACTCACCGAGCGTCAGGGCAGAGGTCTGGGAAAAGCCTTTGTTTCAGCCATTGAAGAGGCTGTCCGTGACAGGGGCATACCCCGCATTTTCCTTCAGACAGATACCGCCATGCCCGCCTATGAGTTCTACAAAAAGCTCGGCTTTACCGAACTCACCACCCACGTTTCATTCAACAAGGACCTGTAAAAAAGATCACCGCCGTCATGCACATACATGGCGGCGGTCTTATTATACTCAGATATCTGCGGTCAGCGTCAGTCAACGAAGTTGAAATCGTCCTCATACATATCCTTGAACAGCTCATATACTTCGGTGAGGGCACGCTCATCGGTGACGGAGAAGAAATTCTCGGCACCGTCTTCGTCCACACGCATCTCAAGAATGAGGAGCTCGGTCTCGTCCTCTTCGGTCTCGCTAAGGGGCAGAAGCACCGCATACTGCTTTTCCTCAAAGCCTATGACCTCAAGAAATTCAAAAGGAGATTCGTTGCCCTCCTCGTCGGTGAGATAGATGACACCGTCATCTTCTTCAAGTTCTTCGTCCTGTGCGTTGAGCATATCCTTGTTTTCTGTTTCCATTACT
>CADBTD010000112.1 GCA_902797535.1 uncultured Ruminococcus sp.
AACGGTATATCTGCCTCGGGACGGATATATGAGGTCTGCCACAGGGATATGTCGGCAGATGTTTATTATGCAGTGAAAGATTGATATATCATGACGGGACTTATGCGCCTTGCAGAGGTCCCGTCTTTTTATGTGTATATATTAAACACTCCTGCGTCTTGATTTTTCGCTGTGGCTGTGGTATAATCATATTAACGCCTTTTTGCGATACTTTAAGGGGGTATATAAGATGATAGATAAACTGAAAGATCAGATAAGCGAATACTTTGTTGGTAATAAAGAGGTCACAGAGTGCCTTCTCATATGCCTTTTTTCGGGAGGTCATATACTTCTTGAGGGCGTGCCGGGTGTTGGAAAGACTACGCTTGCATCAACTCTTGCAAGGTCCGTTGAGTGCGATTTCGGCAGGATACAGTTCACTCCTGATACTCTGCCTTCGGATGTCATGGGCACAGAGATATTCAACATGAAGACAGGCGAATTTGAATACCGCGAGGGTGCTGTCATGCATCAGATAGTACTTGCGGACGAGATAAACCGCACCTCTCCGAAAACTCAGGCAAGCCTTCTTGAAGCTATGGCTGAGGGTCAGACTACCGTGAGCGGCGTCAGACATAAGCTCCCGCAGCCGTTTATGGTAATAGCAACACAGAATCCCGCACAGTTTATGGGCACTTACCCCCTGCCCGAGGCGCAGACAGACAGGTTCATGATGAAGGTGACCCTTGATTATCCCGAGGAATCCGAGGAACTGAGGATGACGAGAAATATGCTGGGCGGAAAGACAGCCGACACTGTCGAAAGCGTCATCACCTGCGAAGACGTGCTGAAAATAAAACAGCAGGTGTCGCAGGTCACAGTCAAAGATAATGTGATACTCTATGCAAGAAATATCGCTGAAATGACAAGAGAGGAAAAGCACTTTGTTACGGGCGCAAGTCCGAGAGCTGTTCTCGCACTTGTAAAGGCATCTCAGGCAAAGGCTTTTATTGACGGCAGGGACTATGTAAGACCCGATGATGTCAAGGCAGCTGCGCCTTACGTTCTTTCTCACAGGCTGACGCTCACCTCCGAAGCCAAAATAGCCAAGGAAAACAAGGACGAAATGATAGCAAAGCTGATACAGAAAACAAAGATACCGATGTAGCATTCACGGCTTCAAGAGGATTTTCTATGAAAAGAAACAGGATAATATGGTTTTGCCTGTGGGTGCTGTCTGTTGTCGGGATAAGCCTTGAGGGCGGTGCTGTGACCTACGGCTTTTTCACGGCGCTTACTCTTGTGCCTGTTGTTTCGGCACTGTATCTGCTGGCAGTATATAAGCTGTTCCATATATATCAGGAACTTGAACAAAGGTTCGTTTCGGTAAATGAACCCGTAAACTATCGCTTTGCACTTGTAAATGAGTTCCCTGTGCAGTTTTCAGGCATAAGGGTAAGGTTCTTCTCATCGTTTTCGTCTATCACAGACCTTGACGACGAAACGGAATATGAACTTGCGCCCTATTCAAGGATAGAAAAGCAGACAAGGCTCATATGCAGATACAGGGGCGAATACGAGATAGGCATAAAGGAGATAGAGATACAGGATTTCTTCCGGCTGTTCAGGGTAAGATACAAAAACAGGGAATGTATCCGCACATTCGTCAAGCCGCAGCTTATCAAAACAGAAAGCATAGGAAAGCTCGAACTTTCCGATGCTGCAAGGGAAGCGGAAAATAAAAGATCCGAACCCGATGTGCTGAGCCGTGAATATGTTCCCGGTGATGACCCGAGGTTCATAAACTGGGCGCAGTACGCAAGAACAGGTGCTCTTATGACAAGGACTTTCACGGGTTCCGATCATCAGGAGATAGCAGTAATAACAGACACTTTCAGGTGCAGGACGCAGCAGGCTGATTTTCTGCCGCACGAAAACAAGATCCTTGAGGCTTCGCTTGCGGCAGCATACTATTTCAGCAGGAACGGCATAAGCGCCTGCGAATATCATCTTCAGCAGCAGATGGTGCGCCTTCCCGTGGAAGGCCCCGCAAGATTTGACAGCTATTACGAGGCGATCTCCGAAATAAGCTTCAGCAGCCTTGATACACATCAGCTTCTGTACGAAACAGTCATGCAGAGAAGAGATATCTTTGAAAGCTCTATGGCATTTCTTATATTGTCGTCCTGGGACAGTTTTACTGACGCTCTGCTCGGTGAACTTGAAAGACAGGGTGTCTGTGCTGTGATATTCCTTGTCAGCGATGACGACAAGAACATACCCGACCTGTCAGGCCACAAAAGCAGCGGTCTGACAGTGCTGTCACCTTACAGCGAACTTACGGAAGGGTTGGTAGAATGATAGCTGCATTGTACGAAATAATAAGCCGCCTGCCGCTTTCTCTGATCTCACTGATGCTTCTCGGCGGATATGCAGGCATACCCGAAAAAAGCCCCCTTGCTTATATCGTGTGTATCGCTTTTACTGTGTGGGTGATACTTCTCCGCACCATGAAGACAAAGAACAGGCTGAGAAGCCTCGGCATAGCGGCGGTGTTTGCTGTCGGTGCAGGTCTTGCCGCAGGCGAGGACAACAGACTGCTTTTCATAGAAAAGTATCACTGGATATTCTGGGTAATATGTTTCAGTCTGGCGGCAGCGGCGGCAGGTATCCTGATGAACAGGGATATCCGCCTGAAACGTGCCGCAGCGGCGGTATTCGTCATATGCTGCACAGCAGGCGTTATACTCGGTACAGGCATAAGCAAGGGAGCTTTTGCTCTCATGTGCTTTGATGTGCTCATACTCGCAGCCGAAGAAGTCCAGAGAAAATGGAAAAAAAGCGGCACACCCGATATGAAAAAGCATATCACCATGATATCTCCGTTTCTGATAGTGCTGTGTACGGCGGTATTCCTTATCCCCGCACCCGATACTCCCTACAGCTGGAAACTCGCAAAAAAGATATACTATAAGACCGTTTCCTGCTTTGAAAGGATATACGGCCGCCTTGCCCATACCAAAGAGGAATACGGAAATATAGGCTTTTCCGATAACGGCAGCTTTCTTTCGGGTCTCGGCGGTGCAGATGAAGAAGTGCTCTATATAAAACTCAACAGCTCAAAGGTAAACGAGTTAAGGCTCATCGGCTGTATCAGCGGTGATTTCAGAGGCGATGAATGGGTCTTTGACACAGGATCCGAAAGCATCTCACGGACCATAGATACTATGGAAACTCTCAGCGCCGCAAGAAAATACGCAGGTACCTCACGGTCCGACTATTACCTTGATATCTATCTTAACTATGAGAACCTGTTCTATAATACAAAGTACGTTTTTTCTCCTGCTAAATTCAGACAGGGTGTCACAAACAACAGCGGGTTTTCCGAAAAAAACGGCAGCCTGATCTCTGACAGCAGCATCAGGTTCAGGGATACTTACTCTGTATCCTGCTATGCCCTCAATTACAATGAACAGTATTTAAAAGACCTTATAGAAAACGCAGTGCCTGTTACAGAAGCCGAATGGAAACAGTCCGTACTCTCCGAAAAGATGTCTGAGGTACAGGGCTGTTCTTTTGAAGACTATCTGAAATACCGCACGGAAGTTTACGAAAAATATGCTCA
>CADBTD010000113.1 GCA_902797535.1 uncultured Ruminococcus sp.
TGAGATTCTCCCACAGCTTTTCCTTGTCAACACCCTTGTAAAGCTCGAAAAGCTGCTTCAGATTAGCAAGTCTTTCGGGCTCCCAGCCGGGCATGGTAAAGCCCTTGCATTCGGAAAGGATATACTCGGCCATTTCCTCGGGATCCTGTTTTATCTTGCTCTTTTCATAGAAAAGGGCGGTAGAGCCGTCCGGCAGGGGATGAAAAAGGTCTGTTCTTGTCCAGTCGAATACCGGCATAAAATTATAGCAAACTACCTTCACCCCGAAATCCTTGAGGTTTCTTAAGGTCTGCTTATAGTTTTCGATATATAGGTCACGGTTGGGACCTGCGGTCTTTATGTCATCATGTACGTTCACCGACTCGACCACGCTCATGCCGAACCCGTACTTGTCAAGCTCGTCCTTTACACGCTGTATCTCTTCCTTTTCCCAGATCTCGCCGGGCTGCTTTTCGTGAAGAGCCCATACGATCTCGGTCACGCCGGGTATCTGTCTGATCTGCTCGAGAGAGATGCTGTCGTTGCCGCTGCCGTACCAGCGAAATGACATTTTCATACTATTCCTCCTTTGATCGGATATCTGTGCGACCGTACAACTTTCTACGGCACTGCTTATTTATTATATCACGGTGATTTTTCATTTTCAAGTATTTTTTGTCAACATCGCACAAATTGCGAAATATTTCGGCAATACAGCAATTATCGGTAAATACTGCGCTCAGGTGCGCAAAAAACGACTTATTCTTTTGGCGCAAAAGCAATGAGGCAGCACCGTGTTCTTTTTTCACGATGCTGCCCCATATGAAAGGATGTGTATCCGAAGCTGTCTTTTGTATGATATGATTATACCACTGCACAGATGCTGTGTCGATATCCCAATATTACATAATATTACTTTTTTGAAAGGAACAGACCTCCCGATACACCGCACCGGAAGGTCATTGATGCCTGTATGTTATGTAGCCTGTGCCGCAGCAGCCGTACTCTCCCGCTTTGAAACGGTCCTCTCACGGCTGAACACCACAATAAACGCAGCGGTGTTTATTGCAAGTGCGCCTGTCCATGCAAATATCTCCGCCACAGCCGTCGCACGAAATCCCATGCTGCCTGTGAGAAGTATTATCGCACCTATCCTGAGTATCATCTCGGCTATCCCCGAAAGCATGGGGATGAACGGAAATCCCATTCCCTGAACGCCGTTTCTTATAACGAACAGCATATCGACCGCGATTATCATTATGCCGCACATGGGAAGGAACTGCGCTACAAGCGCTATCTGCTCCTTGCCGTTCAAAAGTATGCCCGCAAGCTGCCTTGGCAGGAATACCATCATGGAACCGAATATCACATATGTCACCGCCGATATGCCAAGACATACCTTCAGGCCGCTTTTTATTCTGTCAAACCGCTTTGCACCGTAGTTCTGGCTGGTGTAGGAAGACATTGCCGCACCCGCTGTTGCCGCAGGCTGCATGAACATATTCAGATACCTGCTGCACGCCGAATAAGCCGAGGTGAATGCCACACCCATTCCGTTTACGAAATACTGCACCACCATGCATCCCACAGCCGTTATCGAATTCATCAGTGCCATGGGTATACCGTTTTTAAGAAGTATAAAATACATATCCTTTTCGGGAATAAAATCACTTTTGCTGAGAGCGAGGAAATCTATCTGCCGCAGTTTGTTGAAGCACACCGCACCTGAAACTATCTGAGAAAGTATAGTCGCTATGGCCGCACCGCTTACTCCCCAGTGGAAAACGAATATGAACAGTGAGTTCAGGGATATGTTCATCACCGAGGAAATGATTATCGCCTTTAGCGGCGTTTTGCTGTCACCCAGCGAGCGGAGAACTCCCGAACACATATTGTATGATATGGTGGCAAACAGACCGCCGAAGAGTATGTGTCCGTACTGCAGGCTTTCTTTCATTATGACAGCGTCAGTCCTGAGAAGTACGAGTATATTTTTCAGAAATAACGCACTGAACAGCGTAAGCAGAACGATTATCCCGCAGGCAAGCTGTATAGAATGTGCAAGCGTTCTTCTCAGCTTTGAAAAGTCCTTTTCGCCGTAGCTTTGCGCTATAAGTATGGAAAAACCGTTGGAAAGACCCATAGAAAAGCCTATTATAAGAAAACACAGCGAAGACATATTTCCCACAGCCGCAAGAGAATCGTCCCCCAGGCCCTTTCCGACTATCGCCGTGTCAGCAAAGGAATAAAGCTGCTGTAATGTATTTGTCATAAGCAAAGGGAAGAAAAAGCGCAGTATCAGCTTTTTCGGGTCACCCTTCGTCAGGTCTAATGTATGTGCCATATAAAACCCCTTCTAAGATATGATGTTGATTTTTCTGCAAAAGCATGATATAATTATTCAAAAGACAAACTATCCCGCAGTGAAAGGAGTGTCGGTCATGAGCTCGCTTTTTGAAAAACAGGACAGCCTTAACTCACCTATCGAAACATTTGTTTTTGATACCGACAGGATGGAGCCTGTAAGACAGCACTGGCATTATTTTGCAGAGCTGATATATATGTTTGAAGGCAAAGCCGAGATCATCTGCGACGGCGAAACTTACATACTCCGCCCCGGCGAGCTTATGCTCTTTTACCCGTCGGCAGTACATTCCATCTCATCGGCAGATGATGCTCACATTCATTTTGCGGGCATAAAATTCGACCCCGTAAAATTCCCTGATACTTCAGGCTATGCTCCGTCTGCCACCGCTATTCTAAGATACGCACATTCCGAGGGTATGCAGATCCGGTTTTCCGCTGAACAGACAGAAAAACTCGGCTGCCGTGACATCATGAACGACTGCATAAGCGAGACCGAAAAATATCTTTACGGCCGCGATATAATGCTTCGCTCACAGATATACAGACTTATTTTCGGCATAGTAAGACTGTGGATAGCCGCAGGGCTTGATATAAACAGATGCCCCGCAGGCACAGCGGATATCTACGGCATAGAAAACATCACCGAATATATCGACAGCCGCCTTGACGAGAATATAAGAGTTTCTGACATAGCCGAAAAATGCCACATGAGCTATTCGGGCTTTGCCGCCAAATTCCGCGATCAGTACGGCATGAGCTGCAAGGAATACATTGAGCGTATGCGCATATTCAAGGCTGAGGAATATCTTCTTTTCACCGACCATGACCTGACTTTCATAAGCCAGAAAACAGGCTTTTCAGACTGCAGCCATTTTATACGCAGCTTCAGAAAATACCGCGGCGTTACACCCAAACAGTTCCGCATAAAGCAAAAACAGCAGAACTGACGGCATCTTTATCCAATGCTCCGCTTTCAATAAGATCATCGGAATATCACTGTATTGATTATAACACCGTCTGCCTGCAAAAAGTATTATTTTACAAGGTAAAAATTGAATAAATCTCTAAATATCCAAATATACACACCTGTCCCGCCTGTGTAAATGACTGACAGTCCTGCTTTGGAAAAATATGACATTCATATTCCCCCGAACGATATCACACATCGTCGGGGGATCTTTATGCCCGATCAGAGATTCATTACAAATGTCATATGCATCCTGTTACATTTTTCACTTGAGAAATGCGCCTGTATGCTGTATAATCAAAGCATAGACCAAAGCACAAAAAATTCGACCGACAGTCGATTTTCTTCTTGACAACCTCCCGACAGTGTGTTATAATGATAAAAAACCGACTGGCGGTCGAAAAATCATTCGGGAGGACAAGGAAATGAGCAGCAATTTCAGAAAATTTCTTCTGCTGTGGGCAGGAGAACTCATCTCATCCATAGGCGGAGGTCTTACAAGTTTCGGACTTGGGGTGTATGTTTTCAGACAGACAGGAAGTGCGGCAGGCATGGCACTTGTGACACTGCTGGGATTTCTTCCCACACTTCTGCTGAGTGTTCCCGCAGGAGCGCTTGCAGACCGCTTTGACAGACGGCTTCTGATGATGATAGGCGACGGCTGTTCGGGACTCGGGGTGCTTTTTATACTCATATGCATAAAAAACGGCGGTGCAGGACTTGCACAGATATGCACAGGCGTGTTCATAAGTGCGGTGTTCTCTTCCCTGCTTGAACCGTCATACCGGGCAACAGTTACAGACCTGCTTACAAAAGAGGAATTTTCCAGGGCTAACGGCCTTGTTTCCCTCGCATCAAGCGCAAGATATCTGTTCTCCCCCGTAATAGCAGGTATACTGCTTTCGTCACACGACATATCTCTTCTGCTGATGATAGATATATGCACATTTTTTGTAACTATCACTGCTACCGCTATCGTAAGAAAAAGCATCACATCAAAAGAAAGCGAAAAGCCTCTGCCATTCCTCGAAAGCATAAAGGAAGGCTGGCAGGCGGTGCACGGAAGAAAAGGCGTGTTCCTTCTTATAATGGTATCTTCTGCGGTAACACTGTTCATGGGAGTGCTTCAGATACTTATCGAACCTATGGTGCTTTCATTCACTGACGCAAAGACCCTGGGCATAACCGAAACGGTCTGCGCCTGCGGTATGCTGGTATCAGGCCTTATCCTCGGCATCAAAGGCATAAAAAGCGGCTACACAAAAGTGCTCCGTATTTCATTCTTCATGGCAGGTATATTCATGGCAGGCATGGCACTGCTCGACAATATAGTGACTATATGTATTTTCGGAGCGCTGTTCTTTGCCATGCTGCCCCTTGCCAACAACTGCCTTGACTATCTTGCAAGAACGAACATCCCCGATAAGCTTCAGGGACGTGCCTGGGGTTTCATAGGGTTTCTTTCACAGCTCGGATACGTTGCGGCATACGGGCTTTCGGGCATAGCCGCCGACAGCATAGGAAAACTCACCGGCAAAGGCGTCGGCAGGGGTGCGGCTGCCATGATAATGCTGTCAGGGATACTTCTTGCAGCAGCTTCCCTTACACTGCTCAGACACCCTGAACTGAAAGCCCTTGAAAAGCAAACGGAATAACATCATGTAAAGAAAGGAAGACATTATGACTACAGGTATCTATATGAGCGGAACAGGAAACACAAAACACTGCATGACCGAGCTTCTGTCGATAATAGCCCCCGAAGCCGAGGCCGTACCTATCGAATCGGCAGACGCAGCAAAACGCATAAAGGAAAGCAGCACGATAGTACTTGCTTACCCGACACAGTTTTCAAATGCGCCCTATATGGTCAGGGATTTTATAGAAAAGAACAAGTCCCTGTGGAAAAACAAAAAGGTCCTCTGCATGGCGACTATGGGTGCATTTTCGGGGGACGGCGCAGGCTGCAGTGCAAGACTTCTCAGAAAGTACGGTGCCGAGATAATCGGCGGACTTCATATCAGGATGCCCGACTCTGTCTGCGACAACAAAATGCTGAAAAAGACACTTGAGGAGAACAGACAGCTTGTAAAGGAGGCCGACAGAAAGATCGCAGATGTGGGAAGAAAGATCACCGAAGAAGGAATCTATCCAAATGACGGACTTTCATTCGGGGCGCATATCGCAGGCCTTGTCGGACAGCGTCTGTGGTTTTACGGTAAAACGGCAAATTACACCGACAAGCTAAAGATAAGCGATAAATGCATAGGCTGCGGAAAATGCAGTGCAGACTGTCCCATGAACAACCTGAGCATAGTAAACGGCAAAGCCGTGAGCAAAAACAAATGCGCCATGTGCTACCGCTGCATAAGCCACTGCCCCGTTCAGGCGATAACTCTTCTCGGAGACCGCGTATATGAACAGTGTACCTATGAGAAGTACGGTCAGAAGTCATAATAAGCGCTCATCTCCGCCTTAAATACAGTGATCTTCATATCGCATAACATACATCTTTCCCTGTCTTTCACGGTCACACACCGACTCTACGGAACGTGGATTGACGAAATGCCGTGTATGGGGTATAATGAGTATCAGCAGAGATACATCATACATACAGAGCAGGTGAAATTATGGATCAGGTAAAAACAGGAGAATTGATCAGACATTTAAGAACAGAAATGGGGCTGACACAGAAACAGCTTGCAGAACGGATAAATGTCAGTGATAAAGCCGTATCAAAATGGGAGTGCGGAAACGGATGTCCCGATATCTCACTGCTGACGGCGCTGGCAGATGTCTTCGGAACAGATATCTGCGTCCTGCTCTCCGGTGAGACAGACAAAAACGAAAGGGAAAAAGGCGATATGAAAAAAATTAAATTCTATCTGTGCAAAGAGTGCGGAAATATCATAACAGCATCATCAGACGCATCTGTCACCTGCTGCGGAAACAGACTCGCAGCCGTAGGACCCCGCCCGGCAGATGAGAATGAAAAACTGAAGATCGAGGACATCGGCGGCGAGTGGTATATAACCTCCTACCACGAAATGACAAAGGAACACTATATTTCCTTTGTGGCATATGTGTCTGACAGCAGCATGATGATGTTCAGACAATATCCCGAATGGAGCGTTGGTATCAACCTGCCCATGTACCGCACAGGCAGACTTGTATGGCACTGCAATAAATGCGGACTGATGTATCAGCAGATAAACCCGAACAGAAAGCA
>CADBTD010000114.1 GCA_902797535.1 uncultured Ruminococcus sp.
CAAAACGCTTTTCAAGCTCCTCACGGTAGGTCTTTTTCTTCTCCATTGTCTTTGCCGCTGATCTCATTTCTGTATCCTCCTGTATCATCCCATACCCTGTTGCAGGTTAGCGATTTCTAACTAAATTATATCACAAACATACACCCCTGTCAATCATCTGAAAAAAATACTTTCCCACATCAGTCAGACAGCAGGTTCAAACAGCAGATATGCGAATTACCGATAAACGGATTATCATTGGTTTTTAAAGGCTTATTATCCATAGCCTTCTCTATCTCGTCGATCTTGACGCTGAGCTGAGGTATCTTTCCCGCAAACGTCAGCGCCCTGAGCAAAGCCCTGCCGGCATAGCCGCAAGAGCCTTGTAGATATACCTTATGTGCCCGCCTCAAGGGTCATGCCCTGCGCAGTCCGCCGCTTTTGTCCTGATAGCATATTACCTCACTGCCGCCGTCATTTATCACATATAGCTTCATAAACATCTCTCCTTACTTTTTTATCACAGCCGAAAATACCCTCTGCTCAAAGCCGCATTTCCCCGCCGAGATGATCTCCATTCCCGCCTTCTCAAGGGCGGCTCTTATACTGTCGTCACTGTACATATCCGTCCCCAAAGACCTGTGTACCGAAGCCGCATACATGGCATTGTACGCCAGTATCAGCCTGCCCGAGGGAACTGATATCCGCCCGATCTCCGCAAGCACTCTCTGAGGCTCGTTCCAGAAATAACAGGTGTCGGTGGATATCACCGCATCAAAGCTGCTGTCGGCAAACACGGTCTTCTCACAGTCACAAAGAGAAAGCTGCGCCCTTGCCCCGAGCCTTTTCTCCGCCTGCACGAGCATATCCTCAGATATGTCTATTCCGTACAGCTTTGCACCGGGGTATCTTTTGCTTATCATGTCAAGCTGTGCGCCCGACCCGAATCCTATCTCGAGCACCCTGCCGGCACCGCCCAGCTCTGCCATGACCGCCCTGTGCATTTTCCTGTTAGACACTGCCATGACCTTGCCGAGCATACGCCCCACAGCGCCCTCGGGTCTTGCAAACTGCGATATAAAACTGTTCATTCTATCCCTCCGAAACACCTTTGCAGTCGGTTAGTTTAACATAACTCAGATTATATCACAGACGGTTATTTTTGTCAATGTGTTTTGAGGCGCAGAGCACCTTTCAGACCCTCCAAACTGAAAAAAGAGATGCGGGATATTATTAATTTTTTATGAAACCTATTGACAGAACAGGATCTCTGTGCTATATTTGAAACGTTGTTGCGCAACAGTGTTTCACATCAGCGTTGCAGATGCAGGAGGTATTTATGGCAAACAGAGTTGAAGGTGTCACCGAAAAGCTGCTCGAATGTGCTATGCAGGAATTTCTTGCAAACGGCTATAACGGCGCATCTATGAGGACTATCGCAGAAAACGCAGGTACTACTCCCCGCTCTATCTACACCCGCTATGAGGATAAAGAGGGTCTTTTCTGCGCTCTTGTAGATGATGCGGCAGATGAACTGCGTTCATATTTTGAAAAGCATATGCAGGACTACAGCGCCCGTCCCGTTGAAGAGCAGAAGGAGCTGTTTCACGATGAGGATTTTGACCGCGAGCATGACAGCTATATGCAGGATATCATCGACCTGATGTACCGCAGACATGACGAATTCCGACTGCTCATCTGCTGTGCCGACGGTACAAGGTATGCCGACTTTGTTGAGGATATAGCGGATCTCGACGAAAAGTATACCCTGAAATATATCGAAGACACGGGAAATGACGCTATCACATCGGGGCGTGCGGGAAAAAGGCTCATCCACCTGCTGTGCAGCTCGTATATGTACGGCTTTTTCGAGGTCATACGTCACGGTCTTACAAAGGAAGAGGCTGAAACTCACATAAGTCAGCTTCAGGACTTTTTCTCACATGGCTGGGACAAACTGTTCAATCCGTGATACCCGGGCAATGCTTTTTACGGCATTGCCTGAAAAAATGCGTATCAGTTAGCTGATACTAACTTTAAAGAGGTGTTTATTTTGGAAAAGAAAAGATCCCCCTTTTCACTGATAATGGACTATGCAGGCGCATATAAGAGCAAATATGTATGCTCTGTGGTGCTTGCGGTATTATCCGTGATATCGGGAATGGTGCCCTATCTTGCGGCGGCGAAAATGGTGACCGCCATGATAGACCATGAAGACAAGGAAATATCATTTTTCGTACTGTGGTGCACAGTCGCCGCCGCAGGATACATACTCAAGGGAATATTCAACGGCATATCCACAAGCGTTTCCCACACAGCCACATTCCTTACAATGAAGGATATCCGTCAGAAGCTGATAGCAAAGCTGACCCGTATGCCTATGGGTACTATACTTGAATCACCCTCGGGTTACTACAAGGACGTTATTGTTGACAGAGTCGAAGGCATAGAGGTCCCCCTTGCGCATCTTCTCCCCGAAATGACCGCAAATGTCCTCGGCCCGGTGCTTATGCTCATATATCTTTTCACCCTTGACCGGCGTCTTGCACTCATCTCGCTGATCACCATACCCGTCGGCATGGGAGTTATGAGCACCACCATGAAAAGCTACGGCGAAAACTACGGAAGATCGGTGGAGATAGGCGGCAGGTTGACCAACGCTATCGTGGAATACATGGGCGGTATCGAGGTCATCAAGGCATTCAGCCAGAGCAAAAGCTCATATGAAAAGTACGAGTCCGCCGTCAACGACAACGCCGCATTTTTCTATAACTGGATGAAGAGCGCACAGTGGGCAATGTCCGCCTACAACGCCATCACTCCCTCGGTGCTGCTGACAGTGCTTCCCTTCGGCTTTCTCTTCTACGCTTCGGGCAGCCTTGAAGCAAGCGCCTTCGTCACCATGATAATACTCGCACTCGGTCTGCTCGAACCGCTTATCGCCGCTATGAACTACACCGACAACATAGCAAGAGTAGGCGCAGTCATGGGTCAGATATACGACGTTCTCGCAAGCCCCGAGATCGAAAGAGGCAGCAGGGCATCTTCCGTAACAGGCGGCGATATCGAATTCAGAAACGTATCATTCAGCTACGATAATGAAAAGAACGCCCTCAAAAACATAAGCCTTACCATTCCCGAAGGCAGGGTCACCGCACTTGTGGGCGCATCGGGAAGCGGCAAGTCCACCGTTGCAAAGCTCATCGCAGGCTTCTGGGACGTCAGTGAAGGCAAGCTGCTTTTCGGCG
>CADBTD010000115.1 GCA_902797535.1 uncultured Ruminococcus sp.
CAAGCCGCTTCGCACCGGTGCCTCACAGACATATCCGCCCACACCGCCGATGCCGAATACTGCCACGCGGGCATTTTGCAGGCGCTCGATACTCTCCTTGCCGAGCAGCAACTGCGTTCTTGAAAATTGGTTTAACATATGTCACCGCCTAAGCATAGTAAGTCTATTATAATACTATGATTTATTATACATGATTTTTGCTGAGAAGTCAAGTGGTTCTCAGCAAGATCAATAGAGTCAGATTGAAAAGTTCTATAAGAACAGAGGCAATGTTCCACTTGTCCTGATGATTACTCGTCCTCATCGCTGCACTCGTCAAGCCCGTGAAGAAGCTGGATGTAAACACACTCCGCACGTTCATGTTGTTCAACGAATGGCACAGCAGTTCCACCGGCAAGAAGATCAAAGCGGTATTTGAAGTCAACGCAAGGGTCGGCAAGTATCTCGGCAGCAGCGTATCTTTGATATGCGTGTGCAGGGAATGAGTCCATTTAATAAACAGATAAGAAACAAATATGAAACGGATAAAGACTTTTGACGGAGAATGATGTATAATAAGACCATAGACAAGAAACCTTTAAGCAAATAACGGAGGTATAAAATGGGAACCATACTTCACACCGAAAAACTCTGCAAATCGTTTTCAAACGGCGGTATGCAGCAGCATATCATCAAGAATCTCGACCTTGAGATAAAAGAAAAGGACTTTACTATCATAATGGGCGCATCGGGTTCGGGCAAATCGACTCTGCTGTATGCGCTGTCGGGAATGGACAGCCCCACGCTTGGCAGCGTGTACTTCGGTGATAAGGATATATCGAAATACACCAACGATCAGCTTGCCGTGTTCAGACGTGAGAACTGCGGATTTGTCTTTCAGAGCATCTATCTGCTGGAAAACATGACAGTGTTCGACAATATCATGACAGGGGCACTTGTCAAGCAGAAAAACTCGCCCGGGCTTGTAAAGAAGGCAGAGGACCTGCTTCGCAAGGTGGGCATAGGCGAAAAGCTGTGGGGAAAGTACCCGAATCAGCTTTCGGGCGGCGAGTGCCAGCGTGTGGGCATAGTAAGAGCCATAATCAATGACCCTAAGATACTCTTTGCGGACGAACCTACGGGCAGCCTCAATTCCTCGTCGGGGCGTGATGTGCTGGATGTTTTCACCGAGCTCAACGCAAAGGGTCAGAGCATAGTGATGGTCACTCACGACATGAAAACGGCACTCAGAGGCAGCAGAGTGGTGTATCTGCGTGACGGCAGCGTTATAGGCGAGCACCATATGCCCCCATTCGGTACTGACGACATCAGGGGCAGACAAGAGGGGCTTCAGAGATTCCTCGACGATATGGGGTGGTAATATGCACAGGATAATCAGACTTTCCCTTGCGAACATAAAAAAGCACAAAAAGCAGACAGTGCTCCTTATGCTGCTCATCACCTTCTGTATGGCGATCATTTCTTCCGCTTTATCCGGAAGCATGGATATGACGAGCCTGTTTCCCCGTGTGTCTGATGAATACGCCGTACATAAGAATGCGATATACATCAGGGGTGAGCATTACAGCGACTTAGTGTCGGAAATATTCAGCGAAGATGAAAGGGTCACAGACACAGACCATTTCGGCGTACTGTTCAGCACCGCCACAAAATACCTCGACAGCGAGGGCAAAGAACAGGCACTGTATATGAGCTTTGTTACGAAGGACATAGAAAAACGCATAGAACGCTCACCGATAGAAACAACGCTTTCGGATGAGGAGATATCAGGGCTTGAACACCCCATCTATCTGCCCTATGCGGGCAGGGACTCCCTTGCGTCAAAGCTGAGCGAGGGCGACAATTTTGATATAGTATACGGCGCTAAGACATTCTCGTTCACGGTGGCGGGATTTTACGAGTCGATATTCATGTCGGAGACAAATATGGGGTTTCAGATGATAGTTTCCGATGACGACTTTGCCTCACTGAGTACCGTGATCGACAAATACGAAATGGTGATGTACGACACCGGAGAGCTTGAAGATTCCGAGGCTGTATTATTATCCTTCCGTGAAAAATATGAGGATGAAACAGACACTGATATCACGGAAAACATCATGGATTTCGGCATATATGAGTATCTTGATCAGAAAAGTGCCATATTCTCAGATATCGTCATAGCTTTCATGCTGTTTATGGCGGCAGTCATCTTTGTGGCGGCGGTCATCATGATACGCTTCCGCATAGCAGGCGACATACAGGACCAGCTCCGGTCGATAGGCGTGCTTGAGGCGCTGGGCTATACATCGGGAGAGATAGCGCTTTCCTATACGGCAGAGTACCTGATAACTGCCGCAGCAGGCGTAGTCATAGGCACAGGCGGCGCATTCGCACTTCTGCCCGTACTGCACAGGGTCGCAGAAAAGCTGTCGGGACATCACGGAAGTATGCTGGTAACACCGCTCCCCATACTGCTTACTGCGTTGGTCATGCTTATATTTGTGGGCGGCGCGGCACATATGAGATCTTCTTCGGTAAAGAAATACCCGCCCGTACAGGCACTGCGCAAGGGCATAGCGGTACATCACTTCGGCAGGAACCGTTTCCCCCTTAAAAATACAAAGAAAAGCGTGCATCTGCGCATAGCGCTCAAGGGCTTTTTCGGCAATATGCGTCAGAATATCGGTCTTACGGTGTGCATAGCTGTTTCGGCGCTTGCGGCCGCAGCGGGAGTGGTCCTTACCGATATGTTCGGTTCGGATATGAAGACCGCCGAGATCCTTGCAGGCGCAGAGCTGGCCGACTATACCGTGAATGTCATGGACTCTGCGGATATCGATGAGCTTGCAGAGCATATCAGCGCCATGCAGGGCGTAAAGCGTGTACAGAAAGGCTCATTTTCTGCCGATCCGCCAGCATTGCTCATCTATGCCTTTGACCGTCAGAGCACCCTGATACCCGTATGCTATGATGATTTTACGCAGTGTGAGGATATACAGGTATCCGACGGAAGATTTCCCGAGCATGAAAATGAGGTCGCTGTCTCAAGGATCTTTGCCGCACAGCACAGCCTGAATGTGGGAGATGACATCACCCTTGAGGTCAACAGTATCAAAAAGGATTACATGATAAGCGGTTTTATTCCCGGCATAACCAACAACGGAAGAAACCTGTATATCACAACGCAGGCGCTGAAGCGTCTGAAGCCGGCATACCGTCACTCCGTCATAGAGATATACCTTGAAGACGGTACGGACATGAAAGAGTTCCAGACGCAGGTTATGCAGACCTACGGAAGATCGGTGGCCGATACCCGAAAGGCTGACAGCACAGGCGATACACAGGAGCAGCGTTTAAGCGAACAGGCTGAAAAGCTAATCGCAGAGTATATTGCAAATCACGGCGCCGACCACATAGAATACTCGATACAGATAGGCGACAGGACGATATCGGGCACAAGCAGCAGCTTTGCCATAAAGAACATACAGAACCTGAAACATATCATGTATACTCAGATAGGCGGCATTTTCGGCACGATAAGCCTTACGGCATGGGGGCTTATGGGTATCGCGGCAGTTGTATCGGCAATAATCATAGCTGCGGTCATGGAGCAGGTCATCAGACGTCAGAGAAAAGACCTCGGCATAATGCTGGGGCTCGGCTATACCACAAGAGAGCTCATGCTGCAGCTTGCCCTGCGCATAATGCCCGCAGTCATCACAGCGGTGGTGATCGGAACGCTGAGCTCGGCGGCGGTATTCAATGCTGCACTTAGCTTTATTGTGGGTGCCGCACCGATAAATATCCCGATAATGGCGGCTTCCATTATAATAATGATCCTGTTCTGCTTCTGCTGTGCATATCTGGGAGCAGGCAGGATAAAGAAGATATCCGTAACAGAGCTTATGACCGAATAAA
>CADBTD010000116.1 GCA_902797535.1 uncultured Ruminococcus sp.
CTTTGCTGCATATCACCGAATACCATGCTTTCGGCGGTAAAATCCGCAAGACGGTTTATGCTGTGCTTTCTGCGCTTTTTTTCCTGGGAAAGCTCAGCGGAAAGTGAAAGCAGTGCCCTGTCCTTCATACGCAGGAAAAGACGGTTTATCATCAGATTCATGCTTGCAGAGCGCTGAAGAGCATTCGATGCGTCCTGAAATCTCTTGACGGACTTGATGAGCTTTGAGGCATCGGTGTAAAGCACAGCGCCGTTATCGAAGAATATGTCGATGAGACCGCAGAGCTCATCGAACTGTTCACGGCTCATATAGCGCATTTTCATGGCAACGAGTATCTGGGAAATGATCTCATAGAACAGTCTTTTCAGGTCTATCATCTCACGGCTGCGGAATTCGTTTCTGTAGCGGTAGAAGCAGTCGTCAAACATACGGTAAACAAAGGCTGACTCAATGTTTTCCATTTCCAGCGTGGTATAGTCGTACATCTCATACGGAAGCGAGTCACGTCCGAAAAGCCTTGTGGGGACAAGGGCGGAGCTGACCTTTTCGCCGCCTGTCATGCTTATGATAAGCTCAACAGCCTTCTGACCGAGGGTCACATCGCTGGCACCTACAGAGGACAGCGGCGGGATAAGTTCACTGGACATAAAAGTATTGTCAAAACCGAAGACCATTATATCACTGCCCGGTACAAGTTTCCTGTCCTCCATTACGCTGTAAAGCGCCTTTGCGGCGGCGTCGTTAACGCAGAATACAGCCTCCGCGTCGGGGTTGCGGTCAAGAAGAGCAGCGGCCTCATCTGTGCAGTTGTCGGTCATGTCGGTGTTTATAAAAGCGCTTTCGTCAAGAGCAATGCCGTTTTCCGCAAGGCAGTTTCTGAACACATCTTTTCTGAGACGGGCATCCTTGTTATCCTCACGGCCGCCTAACATACATATCTTTGTTATGCCGCAGATATTCACGAGGTAGTTCACAGCCTCGCCTATGCCCGAAGAGTTGTCGTAGTTGACGGTGACAAGGTCTTCACTGTCGATACCTATAAAGACTCTGGGGACGGGATCGGTCTCTGAAAGCTGTGCGTGGCGTGAAAACTCCTCTTTGTTGCCGCCGAGGTGTATGATGAACCCGTCAAAGCTGCATATCCTGCTAAGCTCAAAAACGGTGTTCTGTATCGTTTTGCAGGCGCGTATCCTTTCATCGGAATATTCGTTATTGTATTTTCCCGGAAGTATGAAAAGCCGCACGTTTTTGTCCGCAGACACGGAATTTACTGTGCTTTTGACAAGCTCCTTGGAAAAATCGCTGCCTATATCCTCAAGTATGAGCCCTATGAGAAGCTCTCTGTTTTCTCCGTTAAGCATGGGTCATACCTCCGAAACGATGTCAAGGCCGGGACATGGTCTGGAAAAGAGGTAGCCCTGAGAATAGTCGATGCGGAAGTTGACGAGAATGTCCTGGATACTCTGATTTTCCACGAACTCTGCGATTATCTTCAGGTCACGGCTGCTGAGCCTTTTCCAGCCCGAGATGAGTGCAAGCAGGTCGGCACACTGCTTATCCTGAGTGCAGCGCCTTACTATAGAGCCGTCTATCTTCAGGAAATCGCAGTTTATGCTGGCAACGTGCTGAAGATTTGAATAGCCGCTGCCGAAATCATCTATCGAGATAAGTCCGCCGAGTTCATGTATCCTGTCAACAAAGGCTACAAGCTCAAAATAGTCGTCGATATCTTCATTCTCAAGGATCTCGAAAATAAAGTCCTGCGGGTGGTCGGAATCTTCGAGAAATTCAAATATCTTTTCGGTTATCTCGGGATTCTTTATATCACGGATATTAAGATTTATGCTGACGCTTTTATCGGTGATGTCCCTGAATTTATCAAAGACCTTGCGTATCATTATCTCCGAAAGCTGGTCATAGAGAAGTCCGTACTGCCTTGCCACATCAAGAAAGCTGCCGGGGAGATATATCCTGCCGTTTTCATCTTCAAGGCGCATAAGGGACTCATAGTGGTGTATCCTGTTCTCGGTGTTGTCATAAATGCCCTGATAATACGGTATGACCTTATCGTTTTCGATAGCGTAGTTGATGACGTTCACCATGTGGTAGCGCTCTCTTACGCTCTCCTCGTCAAGCTGGCCCTTGTTGGCGTCGCGGACATAGAACTGCACATTTTTCTGCATCATCTCAACTCTGGCGGCATAGTATGCGTTAAAGACGTTTTCCGCTGTACAGCCGTCAAGGACGCAAAGCATTGGCACGATCGCGATGTATTCGCTGTTGGCCCTGAAAAGTATCTTCTGCAGGGTGTGCATCTCGCTTACGAATTTTGAAAGGGCAACTGTATAGGAAGTCGCTGCTATAGCAATATGCCAGTCGTCTATATGATAAATGGAATAACCGCAGTTTCTGGCGAATGAGCTGCATTTTGATATGTAGTTTTTATATGTGAGCTCTATGAGCTTGTCAGAGAATACAGACCTCATGGAGGATGTCTCAAAAACGTTTATCATGCAGATACGGTCATAGCCTTTGAGGGTTATGTCCATATTCATGGCGGCGGTATTGGGAAGCTCCTCGCTGTCGGAGTAAAGCAGCTTCAGCTCGCAGTCACGCACAAAGCTCTTCAGGCTGTCTGCTGCGGCGGAATTGTCGTTCTGCGCGAACTTGTTCTCTATCTCGTAGAGATAGTTGAGAAGCTCGTTATTGTCTGCAACAAGCGAGTCTGTATGGGTGAAAGCGTAGGGATTGTATCTCTGTGAGGCGGGGGCTTCACCTATGACTGACACAACAAAGGCGCAGTTTGCAAAGGTGTTCCTGCCATTGACATGGGCTATCTCACCCTCGGTGATACAGCCGCACATATTTGAGTTTTCGTAGGCAGAAAGCTCCCATTTCACGCAGTTTGAATAGATCATCGAGCGTGCTATGCAGGAGTAGCCGAAAATAGTTTCCGCCTTTTCAAAATTCTCGATGCGTCTGAAAAGAGAGCGATTGTCGGCTATGACCTTTCTGTCATAGATAAAGGCTCTTTTCAGCTTTTTGTCGACTGCAACGTTATGGTTTGCGTTGATAAGATCACGCTTTGATGAGGTATCTTCATTTGGATGGGAAGCATATAAGGGGATATTTATCTTATCGTCACGGGAAAAGATATCATTTATGCTCTGTTCATCCGAAAATCGTACGAATATGGGGATATCGCTGGCATCTGAGTAAACATAGGGGAAAAGGTTGGTAAGCTCGGGGCGTTCTCTCAGGCCGTCACCTATACCCAGCCGGTACTCCGAGGCGGCATCTTTTCCGTCAATGGAAAGTATGCAGGTGCCGAAAGTATCGGTTATCTCGCATTCATTTCCTATGGTCTGGACACCTGTGGCGTAGGCGCTGAAGCTCTCGGTCTCTCTGCCGCCTATAGCCGCAAGTATCATGCTTTTATCTGACCAGCCGTTCTCATCAAAAACAAAGCCCGAATCAATGAACCGGCGAAGACTTATCTCTGATGTATTTGCAAGTCCCCCTATCATCTGCACGCCGGGAAAACAATCGTTGCATTTTTCCACAAAGCTGTAGACGTCAAGGTATTTGCCCGTGAGGAATGTGAGCATAAGCTTTGTGTCGGCGCCGATCACGGCTTCTTTTACGTTTTCACAGAGTTTTTCGGGCGGTACGGGCATATCGTACTCATCAAAGGTGGGGAGCATAGCTGTTCTTATGCTGCCGCCCGACATCTGGGTGATGGAAATGATGCACTGATTCTGTATGAGCCTGCCGTTGCTTATGATAGCCGAGGTGCTTGTTCCGAAAATATTTGCCCCGGGCACAAGCCGCGATATGAACCTTGCAAGTTCCACCGCTTCATCCTCGGTATGGATAGCGGTATGGATCCTTATAAGTATATCTCCCCTGCCCGGTTCGAGCCTTAACTGGCCAAATGCCTCGGCAAGACGTGATTTTGATATGTATTGAAGGTTCCAGGTGAACAACTTTTACCACTCCCCCTAAATATTCCGATCTTGCGTAAATCAAAAATATTTGATTTATCTTAATACTATCTTCATATATTATATCACAAAAACGGATATTTTCATATTTCCAAAATGGAAATTTTAAATATTTTTTGACTATTTCTTGAAATTATATAAAATTAATGTTTATATCAGAAATTTGATTGAATTATATTTACCGACATGGTATAATGTATAAAAGGCCCGATAAATAACGGGCGACACATAAACTGAAAAGGAGCTGAGAGCCATGTATGCTTCAAATGAAGAATTGCTCGGGCTTGCCTGTGAGGCGGCTGAAAAGGCGTATTCAAAGTATTCGGGGTTTTCTGTAGGGGCTGCACTGCTGACGGAAGACGGTAAAGTATTCACGGGGTGCAACATAGAGAACGGATCATATTCCCTGACGATATGTGCAGAACGGACTGCGATATTCAAGGCAGTATCCGATGGATACAGAAAATTCCGTGCTATTGCCATAGTCGGCGGTGCGGAAGGCGACCTTACACAGCCCTGTTTTCCCTGCGGTGCGTGTTTGCAGGTGATGAGCGAATTCTGCGGCGGCGATCTCAGGATAGTGCTGACTGACAAGGAGTACACCCTTGATGACCTGATGCCGTCAAGGTTTGCACTTGACTAAAAAATATGCCATAGTATCCCCTGATGATGTGCGGATACTATGGCATTTTGTCTGTATACTCTCTTTTATCCTGTCACGAACTATCTGTCGGCAAGGGACTTGCCCAGTTCAAAGGCTTTCTGACATTCCTGCGGGAAGACCGTATCATGGCGCTGCTGTTTGGCTTCGGGGTCAAAAAGTGTCCAGGGCCAGTCAGTCTTGCTGTAGTCTTTAAGCTGAAGGGTGTTTCCGCTGACAAATACCTCGGCAGGCCCTACAAAGCGGGACAGCACCTGTCTGTAATTATCCACAAGTGCCTGATATGCAGTGTCGGGGGCATTGCTTGTCATGATAAGAAGCACGGGAATGACATTCTGATTTACGCAGGGAGTTTCAAGGTTATAGGTAAGGCTCTGGAAAATAAGTCTCTCATACAGGGCACGGAATGATGCGGTCATTTCGGAAAGGTAGTTCGGTGAACCGATTATAAGGCCGTCTGACTCTCTTATAGCGTCAAGAACAGGGGTAAGACCGTCCCTGCATACGCAGTGACCCTTGAATTGTTCCTTTTTACAGCCGAAGCATGAGATACAGCCTGTGTATTTTTCCAGCCTGAACAGGTCAAATCTGACCACATCTGCACCTGCGGCTTCTGCGCCCTTCGAGGCCTCGGTGATAAGAGTGTCGGTATTCCGGCCCTTTCTCGGGCCTGCGTTTACTGCAACTATCTTTTTCATGAAAGCGTCCTCCTTATTTTTTTCACGGGTATCAGTCTTCACAGCCGACAAAAGACGTTTCGGCGTTGTTGAACCACACCTCATTCATATGTCTGAGAAGTTTTCCGTCAAGAACATAGGAATCATCGGCGGCCTCCTGCAAAACGGAATCTATGCCGCAGTAGGGGCATATGGCAGTTCTTCCATGTTCATCGATCGCCCAGTCTGTAACATCGGAGGGGGTGAACATTCTGCCGCAGTAAAAGCAGCCGCATTTTTTCGCTGCCATGAGCAGTTTTTCATTTTCAAAGGAAAGACCGTGAAGTCTTATATCTTCCGGAGTCATTTTATCACCTCATTCATGTCGGTACAGTTTAAAATACAGGGATATTATAGCATAATATATGAAAAATGTAAAGCTTCCGCAATACATTGCTGCATGAATAATAACGAATATAAGAGCATTTTCGGGTCATTGATACCCTGTGATAAGGTCATAAAAACTCTGTTCGGGTAATAAAAAATTGACATCGGTGCAATAAACTGATATAATCAAGACAGAAAAAGAACAGTTCTCATCAGGAGGAGGACTTATGAAAGGATCATTATCAAAAAAATTGTTTATAGCAGGACTTGTACTGTCATTGATACCCTCGGTATTATTAGGGGTCTGGGTGATAGGTCTGCACAAAAATGTGAATAAATGCACAATTTCCGTGACCGCCGAGATAGTCAGCATCGAAAGCCAAAGAGTCGAAGAATATTACTGGGGCGACGATGACGCAGATACAAAAATGAAGACGGTTACTACACCTACATACAGGTATGAATACAACGGCGAGATATATACGA
>CADBTD010000117.1 GCA_902797535.1 uncultured Ruminococcus sp.
ACAACTCATGCATAGAGAAGTCAAGACCTAAAAAATTATGCAGTTCTTGTTCCTGTGCTTGATTTTCGTACTCAAACAGTATGCTTGCATAGTATTTTCCACTCGGATTCCGGCTTATCGTTACTGATTTCAAGCTGTAACAACTTGGTATAGACCTATGCTGTTTCAATTTGACCTGTCCCACTTTAGGTAATTTCAAATATCCATTGGACACAGATATATTACCATTGATACACACAGTAGTATAGCTGTTCTTGTTAAGCTTTTTAGACTTGAATCTCGGAAAACCTGTTTTGGGCTGTTTAAAGAAGTTTTGAAACGCCGTATCAAGATGACGAAGCGATTGCTGTAATGACACGCTGTCCACTTCCTGCAGGAATGAGTATTCATCTGTTTTCTTCAGTTCAGCCATTTCTTTTGCACAAGCAGTATATGTTACTGTCGTCTTATTTTCCTCATACTGTTTGATTTTTCTGTCAAGCCAGTGATTATACACCATTCTGACGCAGCCGAAGGTCTTGGCAAACAAAACCTTTTGTTCCGCATCAGGGTATATCCTGAACTTATATGCTTTGTTCGCCATTGTTGTCACCTCACTGAAAAGAATGTGTTATATATATTATACCACAAAACAAGCTAAAACACAAGTATATCGCAATTCAACTCACCACTTTAGAAGTGGGAGTGTTCTTGCTGGAAGAGGATAAAAATCCGCACTCATTCCCGTTATAAACAAATGTCATCTGCATCCTTCGGAAGCGCCCTGACTTTCTTGAGATAGTACATACAGTTTTCCGCCTCGGTGCGGTTGAAAGGATATCCGAGTTTCTCTGCTGCCCACTGCGACACCTCATAAAACAGTCCGCACATAAGCTCCACCGACTGCCATATCTGTGCTGTGTCCGCACCGCAGAAAGTGCCGAGATATCTCTGCCACTCCTCTGCCGGAAGCCAACGGTGCATATACTTTGCCGATTTTCCCACGCTGACGGAAAAATCCGTAAGTATGCCCACCTTCCAGGAAAGCATTTTCTCAAGCTCCTTTCTTACCACGAAATTCAGCATATCCAGCACATAGGTCGGTTCTTCACGCCACAGACCCTTTGCAACGTTGTCAAGACACCACCAGAACTCATTGCAGCAGCACTCAAACTGCTTCTGCGACGGCTTTTTGACCCGGTAGCCGCTGTCAGAGGCTTCGGGCACCTCGGGAAGACAGCCGTCCTTGTCAAGAAGCACTTTGCACAGCGTGTCCGACAGAACGTTTTCTTTGGCATGGGTGACGCTCTTCACGGTGAGGTCCAGCCTGTTCCCGTCAGCAAACTGCATCAGCCAGCCATAGGAATTTTCCTTGTCGCTCGGATAATCGGGGTGTTCATCGGGATACTGCATGAAAAGTATCTCGCCGAAACGCTTTATCCATTCCCTGTCATTTATAAAGGACGCAGTTTCATTCACGACATACACAACATCATAGTCCTGAAAAATATCCCTTGGGACATTCGCATTTGTGCGTGAGCCGTTAAGATATACCGCCCGTATCCTGTCATCTTCCTCGGCAGTCTTTAAAATAAGGCCGAGCATTTCATTTTCACTTCGCATTTTATTCCTCCGTATCACTCATCACAAAGCAGCACAGCCGCACCTATGTCGTATGCCGCCGCATTCTGTCCGAACATCGAAACGGGCTGCGGGGTGAGCTCTCCCCTTTCAATACGCTCTGCGCCCGCTATCAGCTCAGGGATAATGCCGCTGTTTATCGGGCAGGTGCCGTGACAGGGGTATATCCTGCTTATACTGCCCGACATTGCGAGAAGCCTTTTCAGGCTGAGTATATACGCCGAAAGGTCACGCATCGGCCCGAACATGAATATCCTGCCGTCCTGCACAGGGTCGCCGCTGAAAAGCATCCCGCTGTTTAAGTCAAGGAGCGCCGTACTGCCGGGGGTATGTCCAGGAAGTGCTATAGCCTTCAGCGGTCTGCCGCCAAGGTCAATGATATCCCCGTCGTACACGGGCACTATCTGCTGAGATGTGTGCGGCCTGCGGTAATTCACAAGCTCGGCGGGGTTCATCATTACCTCGTCAAAAGCGGCGTTTCCTGCGATATGGTCGGGGTCGGTGTGGGTGTTGAACAGCTTTATCGGCAAAGATGTGATCTGCTGTGCAAGCTCCTTTGCGTTTTCCGTTTTCATTCCGCTGTCGATAAGCAAAGCATATTCGCTTCCCACAAGCAGGAAAAACCTTACTCCCATGTCTTCATAGCTGTAGGTGCTGTCATCTATCTTCTGCCATTCCATCATAAACACTCCTCTTTTTTTATTACATATCGGTCTGTATCTGATCCTTCATACGCTCCGCAGCAGCCTGTCAGTCGGGTATTTTTGTGAATCTCGGCACATCACCGACTTTTTCGTTCCACATTTCTGCGGGGCGCACCCAAACCTCTCGCTTTCCGTAAAGCGCACGGTAGACTACCATAGTTTCAAGAGTTTCTGAATGGTGTGCTATTTCAAGCACCTCGTATTCATTTCCCTTGTAGTGGCGGTATTTTCCTTTAGGTATATCCTTTAATGCCTGTTCGTATGTCATATATCTTCCCTCTTTTCAAAGTCAGTTGGGATATTTCCTGCGTCACAGGGGATATCCTTTATTTTTCTTGCGGGGACACCGCCTGCCATGCAGTTGTCGGGGATATCGTGAGTGACCACCGCACCTGCGGCTATGACGACGTTGTTTCCTATGTTCACACCTGCGCAGATGACCACATTGCTTGCTATCCAGCAGTCGTTTCCTATAGTCACGGGACTTCCGTACTCAAGGTCATAGACAGACCCGTCCTCACGGGTGCGAAGTCTGCGCTTTACGGGGTCAAGGTCATGCAGTGCCGTTGCTATAGTGCAGTTAGGCCCGAAAAAGACATTGTCGCCTATCGTCACAGGGCAGGTATCAAGTACGGTGAAGTTAAAATTCGCATAGAAATTTTCTCCCACCGTTATAAATCTGCCGTAGTCAAACTGAACAGGCCCTTGTATAAAGGTATTCCTGCCCCTG
>CADBTD010000118.1 GCA_902797535.1 uncultured Ruminococcus sp.
ATCCAAGTATCGACTTTAATGAATCGGCTTTATTTTTATATATAATTGATATTTTTTTCTTCAGCAACTTTTTCAGAATAATTCTCTGCACCTGAAATAACAATATTCTCCAATAGTTTGCTAAAAAAACTCATTAAAACAATCTCCCAAAGCAGCCTTGACTAATGTCTGTACTCAGGCTTTATTTCAAATACTTTATCATGTCCGATCGCCTTAAAGCCGATTTCTTCATAGTAGCTGACTCTATGAGGACGTGCAAATAATCTTACATCAAAACCATCATTTGTCAGGCGCTCTCCTATCCAATAGAGAAGCTTTCTTGCATAGAATTTGCCTCTGTGCTCCGGTCTTGTTGCAACATGACCTATAAGTGCTTTTTTGTCAATTATATATTGTATTGTAGCTGTAGTATAGTCGCCCATAAGGAATGACTGCGAAAGTCCGTGACGAACTCTGTGAGAAGTATCTGTTATCCATAACTCATATGCTTGTGCAAGCGTAGGAAATGACTCACGAAGTATGGAAAAAACATCATCAAGACTTGGACATTCATCTACTTCAAGATCGGGTATCTCACCTTTAGAACAAAAAGCAAATTCCGTCCTGTCATCAGGAGAATACATATCACTGAGCATGGGTTCTATTGTATCATCATAATAAGATGGGATCTCAACAGAATACGGTTTTGTCATCTTTATAAATAAGGCAATATCCTCAAGTTCATTTTCAGTGAAAACAATATCTTCCAACTCTGTAATAAGCATAGATGCATTGAAAACAGAGATGATGCCAATAGGCTCACTATCACGCTCAACAATGAATAACCTTGAAAAATCATACTTTACACCGTATGCAAGATAATGCGACTTTATACGTCTTGAATAATGCGAAGGCTTTAGCTTTTTAAATAATTTGTCCTCAGCATTTTTTAACTGATAAATCATATTTTATGTATCCGTTCCGCCAGCGCTTTGACCAGCTTATAAGCATTTAGCATATCATCAGCAGCTATAACACATGATGGAGAATGAAGGTATCTGCAAGGAAGAGATATAGCAGCAGTTTTAACTCCGCCTCTTGATATATGAATAGCACCTGCATCGTTTCCGCCTGCAATGACGCTCTTTGTCTGACAAGGGATGTCAAGCCGTTTTGCTTCTTCAAAAGCCGCACGATATAGCTCTTTGTCATATATTGTATGCCTGTCCATATATGAAACAACAGGTCCTTTTCCGACCTCGCACACTCGCTTTTCCTCTGTTGAAGAAGGAATATCCGCAGCAGTAGTTGACTCGAGAACTATAGCAGCATCAGGCGCAACAGTATAAGCAGCAGTTGTTGAACCACGAAGTCCTACCTCTTCCTGTACAACAAACGTAAACCAGGTATCATATTCAACACCCGCATTTATCATCTCTATCATAATCGCACAGCCTGCACGGTCATCAATAGCTTTAGCCTTTATCATCCCGTCTCCGAATTTCAGAAACTTAGAATCAAATACAACGCTGTCACCCTGAGACACAAGCTTTTCAGCTTCTTCTTTGCTTGAACAGCCTATATCAATTACCATATCAGATATATCAGGTGAAGATTCTCTCTGTTTTTCAGAAAGATTATGTACTGCTGTTCCTCCGATAACGCCAAGATATCGTTTTTTACCTACCCATACACGTCTGCCGAAAAGTACACGAGGGTCTATGCCTCCGACAGTACCGAACTTGAGCGTTCCGTCAGAGCATATGTAAGTCACGATAAGGCCTACCTCATCCATATGAGCTGAGATCATAAGCTTGCGTACCGGCTTCTGAGCTCCTTTTTTAAATGCGATAACATTCCCGAGCGGATCTATACTGTACTCACATTTTCCTTCTATACTGCGGCAGATATACTCACGTACATCATTTTCGTCGCCGGATATCCCGTCGAGAATACACAGTTCTTCAAGTCTGTTTATAAGATCCATCAGTACAGCCCCCTTTTGCAAAATGCAGAAACAAGTGCAGCTGTATCATCTATATCCGACATCTTAACAGCCTCAACAGGAGTATGCATATATTTTATCGGTATTGAAAGCGTACAGGATGGTATACCGCTCTTGGATATTGAAACAGCATCAGCATCTGTGCCTGTTCTGCCTTCCATAACTTCAAGCTGATAAGTCAGATCCTCCAGCACGGCAGTTTCCATCAAAGCTTCCGACAACTTGTGAGAAAGCACAGGAGAAACTCCTATCGCTGCCCCGCCTCCTATAGTGCAGTATTCTTCAGAGGATTCACCATGCACCCTTCCAAATGTAACATCTAATATTATAGCAAGATCAGCATCAGAATCAAAAGAACCTGTTACTGCTCCCCTTGAACCAACTTCTTCATTCACTGAAAACAGCAGTTTGATATTATATGCCGACTTATCTGTATCGATATTCTCAACAGCCTTTAATATGGCAAGTACACACGCACGGTCATCAAGAGCTTTTGATGTTACAAGGTCATTCATTACAACAGTATCATTTTCGATAAGCACCCTGTCACCCAAGGATATAAGTTCCTTGCATCGTTCTCCGCTAAGGCCTGTATCTATGTATAATTCATCCAGTTTAGCCGTTCTGCCTTTTTCGGACTGAAGATGCGGCGGAACACTTGTAACAACACCATACAGCTTTTCTTTTCCCAGGATAGTCACCTGTGCTGCAGGAAGAACTCTCTCATCTATCCCACCGCATTTTGATACACGAAGAAAGCCGTCATCGGTAATATAGTTTACTATCATACCTATCTCATCTATGTGAGCATTGAGCAGCAATGTCTTTCTGTCAGATCTCTGCTCGCCTACAGAACAAAGTACATTACCATTTATATCGATCTCAGATCTGCCGTATTTTTCAGCAAACCTTGCAACGGTATGAGCAATATTACTTTCATTTCCCGATACACCATCGGCTCTGCACAAATCACGAAGAATATCAAACCATTTATTATTTTCAGCCATGATAAGCTATCTCTTTTCCGTATAAATATTTATATAAAATCAAAGCTCATTCACAAGACGCTTGAAATGTTTACCTCTTTCCTCGAAATTATTGTAAAGATCAAAGCTTGCACTTGCCGGTGAAAGAGAAACGATATCACCGGGCTTAGAAAGCCTGTAAGCCTGATAAACAGCCTCTTCAAGCGTCTTTACATTAACGATCTTAAGACCGCTGTCGGGATAAAGCTCTGAGCCCTTTACAGCTGCCTCGATCTTCGGACCAGTAGCACCGAGCAGGATAAGTATCTTCACCTTCTCATTAACAAGGTCAGCCATAGGTTCATAAGGTATTTTCTTATCATATCCGCCAGCTATAACAATGATCTTCTGATTGAATGAATTAAGTCCTGCCATAACTCTTGTCGGGCTGGTAGCTATAGAGTCGTTGAACCACTTGACCCCGTCTAATTCTCTTACAAACTCGATCCTGTGCTCAACACCGCCGAAATTGATTGCTGTATTAACGATGCTTTCTACGGATACTTCGCCCCATACTGCGGAAATAGCAGTAAGATAATTATCTACATTATGGATACCGGGAATGCGTATATCATCCTTATGTACTACCTCGGTAACACTATCCTTGTCCCTATAGCAAAGCATGCCATCATCTCGGAGAAATGCTCCTCTGTCAGTATTTCCCGATAGCGAAAACTTAACAAGCGTACCTCTTACCATAGGTGCAAGCTTCATTGTTTCCTCATTGTCTGCATTAAGAACAGTCTTTGAAAAAGCATTCTGGTGACGTATCAGATTGCATTTTGCATCTATATACTCTTCCATAGTTCCATGTACATCAAGATGATTGGGAGAAATATTAGTGATTACAGCTACATCGGGTGAACGACGCATAGATATAAGCTGGAAACTTGAAAGCTCAACTACAGCCACATCGGTCTCACTCATGGTTTCAACTATAGGAAGCAGTGCTTTGCCTATATTTCCGCCGAGATGAACACGTCTTCCCTCAGCCTTTAAAAACTCACTTATAAGTGTTGTAGATGTTGTCTTTCCGTCAGAGCCTGTAACAGCATATATCTTACATGGACAAAGATCAAAGAAGACTTCCATCTCAGAAGTAATGATAACTCCTGCTTCACGAGCTTTTGTCAATACTTCATTATTAAAGTACATTCCCGGGGTACGGAAAACGATATCACAATTGAATACCTCATCCAGATAGTTTTCACCCAAAGCAAAATCTACGCCCTTGGCAGAAAACTCATAATATAACTCCTCAGGGAAATGGTCTTCATCCTTTTTATCCATTATAACGACTTTTATGCCTTTGGATATAAATACTCTTATAAGAGCAGTATGGCTTACACCGGTACCAATAAAACCTACACGCTTATCCTTTATGGAGTTAAAAAATCTCTGTGCTTTTGTCATATGTATACTCTCCTTGATTATCTTTTCCTTGAACTTCCTAAATTAATATACATTCTATTATATTATAAAACATATACGTCAAAAATACAAGTGCTATTGATGAAATTTAACATCTTTTCTAATGTAGCAGCGTCAATAATGTCGATTTTTGGCTTTTATACTGAAAAGTTATATAAGCCATTAAATTTCTATTCAGTATAAAACAAAAAAACTCGCAAACCAAATAGTCTGCGAGTTTTTTTATGAAGTCGGAGTGACGGGACTTGAACCCACGGCCTCTACCACCCCAAGGTAGCGCGCTACCACCTGCGCCACACCCCGAACAACGTAATA
>CADBTD010000119.1 GCA_902797535.1 uncultured Ruminococcus sp.
AGCTCCCCTTTCATATGTAAATACCTGCAAAAAAGCGGACGGCGCATAAACTGCGGACGTCCGCTGATGATAACGCAGTGCGAAAGAAGTTAAATCCAATAAATTATTGGATGTACAGGACCGTACACGGGAAAGCTGCCTGCGAAGCATATGATATCCCGTGCCTTGCCCGCCGCAGGCGCAAAGCGTTCCGTACTGCGCTATATGCATATTCAGTTCACGGTCAGAGGACCGCCGACACTCTTTCCCTTACATAGCTGCGCTTATTACACCAGCCGAAATGGTCATAGTAGAATCTCAGGTAAGGCGTGCCGTTTTCCGCACAAACGTTTCTCAGCTTTTTTGAGTTGGTCTTTTCGCTCATAAGCTCGATAACAAGAGCAGCAGCGCCGCCGCGTTCAAGAGTCAGAACATCTGTCTTTCCGTTGGCTGCATTGCTGTGAGTTATGGTACAGTCAGGGAAATCCTCATTGAGTATTTTTGTAAAATATTCAACGTGGCCGAGCCCCGAATTATACTGGTTCTCTTCATCAGGCATAGTAGTCCACTCATCGCTTCCGCTTGTCCGGAAAACGGTTTTCGGTGCAGACTGTGCCGCCCTGACATCCGCTTCACGCTCTTTATAGTAATTTGCTATCTCATCATCAGCATTGCCGCCGATGCCGAGTTTTCCCATAAGATCGGATATAAAGCCCATTGTACAACATCTCCTTTTTCAAACAGTTAACATCTGTTAGGGATATTATATACCATTATCAGATCTTTGTCAATACCGCAAGACGAGGTATCAGGACCCTTTACCATGTATAGTGGTGGATTTTCATTGACATTATTTGTATATTGCTGTATAATGTTCATATCATCGGTCATATGATATTTTCTGACCGAAGTTAAGGATTATTTAAGTTTTTTTATGTTATCATCGCAGTAAAGAAGCTGCGGTGCATCAAGGAGGTATGTATTATGCCGCATTCATCAGGTGGAGGATCACACGGAGGAGGTTCGCACGGAGGTTCACACGGATCACGTGGTTCTTCCGGTTTCAGCAGCCGTCCTTATCCGGGTGCAAGAAGATACAGATATATGCATCACGGCAGACCTCGTTATGTATATTCAAGGTCTGACCCTTCAAAGGCTGCATCGCCTTTAAGATTTCTGCTGATCCTGGTCTATATTCCTTTCCTGGCAGCGATAGTTGTGCCGATAAAATCAGGGATAAACTCCTACAGAAATCTGACGACTCCCGCTACGGATCAGATCATCATAGACGATCAGGCAGATCTTCTGGGCAACACTGACAAGCTGGAAAAGTCACTGGAGAAATTTCAGAAAAAGACCAATATAACGCCTGCTGTTATATCGGTAGACTTCAGCAAGACATTAGAATCCGACAGCGTGAATACGAACAGCAACACCCTTGAGAACCTTGCCATGTCGGAATACCTGCAAAGATTCCCGGGTGATGAGATGCACTGGCTCATCGCATACACTGCCGATCCCGAAGACCCCATAAACTTCTACTTTGAGGGCATACAGGGCGACTACACCGACCCTGTCATCACCGAGGCAGTGGCAAATTCATTCAACTCCGATCTTTACAAAGAGCTTGAAAGATCATATGCTGCAAGACCCGCCGATTCCATAGCTGCGGTTTTTGATTCGACCACCGATATCGTCAAAAAGCCTTCAGCTAAGATACTGTTAAGCAATTCAGTTCCTATGCTGTTTTATTTGGCATTTATATTATTCCATGCATACATTATGATATTCAGTGGAAGAAAGTACAAGAATGCAGTGCTTGACGAGGAGACAGTCCCGACCGCAAACGCGGCATCCGGCACACAAACTGCTTCGGAACGTGCAAGCAGCAATGCCGTGACCTGTACTTCATGCGGTTCGATGTTCCCGAAAACTTCGCTGAAATGCACCGTCTGCGGAGCATTCAACCCGATACTTACAGGAAAGGCTGACAGCACAAGCTATCAGGCCTCATCCTTCGACACATCACAGACCACATACTCCGCACAGCCCGAGCCGTCGTTTTCCGACAGCAGTCACGGCATGATGCCCGACGCTTATGCAGACACAAAGCTGTGTCCGTCCTGCGGTGCGCAGTATTCCGCAAGTGAAGGCAAGTGCCCTATCTGCGGTGCAAGATAAAATGATACCTGTCCCCGCAAAGGGGTAAGTATAGAGCCAAAAATAAAAAAAGAAAGGGAAGAAGTAACATGAGAAAGAATTCTGTATTAGCGGTGATAACAGCGGCGGCAGCCCTGCTTTGTTCCTGCGGGTCGGGGGATAACGGCTCACAGGC
>CADBTD010000120.1 GCA_902797535.1 uncultured Ruminococcus sp.
AAGCTGTCAAGATAGCTGCGTATGTACTTTTCCGAGCCGTCGTATATCATAAGTCCGAGGCCGGCGAGCATTACGACGGCTGTTACTGCCGCACCGGGAAATTCACGGAGCCCGAGAAGAGCGAGCAGCAGCACAAGGCATATTATAAGCCACAGCACCGAAGCTATGACGACAGAAGCGCTTCGGCGTATGCTGCCTACTATAACAGAGCCCTTTTTATCGGGGCGCTTTTCTATCCTGCCGAAAAAACCTGCCGAAGATACGTCGTGTTTTTTTATGCGGTGGTAAAATATCTCGGCTTTACCGCTTTTATCAAAGCTGCCGTAGTAGCAGCATTCGAGCCTGTGTTTTTTTATGAACTTGCTTGCAGCCACAAGGCTCGGCTTTCTGGTATAGTCCACAAGTTCACGGTTCAGCTTGTTACGGCACTGAGCAGGTGTGAGCGATGTTTCTATACGCACTTTTTTTGGTATGATAAGGAACATTTCACGCGTCCTCGTATTCTTCGGGGATGAACATTTTTATGTTCTGCTTTATTTCACCGCCCTGTGTGGCATCAACATACATTCCGTAAAGACATCCGCAGGCGTTGCATTTGAACTGGTGGAAGTTCTTTACTCTTGTGAATTTGCCGTCAACGACTACCTTATCAAGAGGTGTGGTCTGATATACGACGGATACCTGGTCGGCCATTATCATGCGGATAAAGCTTTCAAGGCACATCCTGTATTCATCGGGGGTGTGTATCTTTACGAGAGGTATGCTGCCGCATACAACGCATCTTTCGGGCATCATGATGAAAAAACCTCCTTTTAGTTGCCTGTCAGAGCCGACAGGTCAAGTCCTTCAAATTCCTCGCCGCTGAGCTGATAAGCTATGAGCATCGCATTGAATACCTCACCGAATCTGTCGTCAAGAGGTATGTCGCACTGTTCGCCGCTCTGCATATTCTTGAGAACAGCCTTTCCTTCTTCAAGCTCGCTGTCGCCGAGGACGACCGAGAATTTTGCGTTTATCTTGTCAGCGTACTTCATCTGGGCGCGAAGTCCTCTTCCGACAACGTCACATTCAGCACGGACGCCGTCTTCACGGAGAACTCTGCAGAGCTGCATAGCCTTTGAGGCAGCGTCATCACCCATTGAGGCGATGTAGATATCGCAGGATTCTTCTTCGATGAACTCTGCGTTCTGGCTTTCCATAGTGAGTATGAGTCTTTCAAGGCCCATGCCGAAACCGAGAGCCGGGGTCGGCTTTCCACCGAGCTGTTCGATAAGTCCGTCATAGCGTCCGCCGCCGCATACTGTGCCCTGTGAGCCGATATCGTTGGAGATGAATTCAAAGACGGTCTTGGTGTAGTAATCAAGACCTCTTACTATCTTGGGGTTTATGGAGAACTCTATATCCATAGCCATAAGGTAGTTCTGGAGCTTTTCAAAGTGTGTGCGGCAGTCGTCGCAGAGGTAGTCGAGTATAACGGGCGCATCCTTGGCTATCTCCGAGCATATCTCGCTCTTGCAGTCAAGAAGGCGGAGAGGGTTCTTTTCGTAGCGGTTGTGGCAGGTGTCGCACATTTTGCCGAGGTGCGGCTTAAAGTAGTCACGAAGTGCCTGCTGATATTTTGCACGGCATTCGGGACAGCCTATGGAATTTATATTGAGCTGTATATTTCTGAGTCCTGCGGTGTCAAGGATAGACTTGGCAAGGGATATCACCTCGGCATCAGCACGGGGGTCCTGTGTACCTGCCATCTCAACGCCGAACTGGTGAAACTCACGAAGTCTGCCTGCCTGGGGTTTTTCGTGACGGAAGCAGGAGAGCACATAGAATATTTTCTGAGGAAGGGCTTCATTGAGAAGGCCGTTTTCTATGAGTGCTCTTATGGAGCCTGCGGTGCCTTCGGGGCGAAGGGTATAGCCTGCATCTACTCCGTTGCGGTCGCTTGTTGCGGATACCGAGTACATCTCTTTCTGAACAACGTCAGTGGTATCGCCTACCGAACGGACAAAGAGCCCTGTTTCCTCAAAAGTAGGTATGCGTATCTCTTTAAAGCCGTAGGCCTCAGCCTGTGACTTGACAATGCCTTCGACCGTATTCCATTTGTGTATCTGAGAGGGGATAACGTCTTTTGTTCCTGTGGGTCTTTGTACGATAGCTTTTGCCATAGTTTACACTTTCCTTTCATATCTCTTGATCGTCTATATAACCGTTTTTCGCATATTCTGCGAGTTTTTTACATTCATCGTGCGCAGTGCGGATGCCTTTTTCGGTAAGCCGCCAGTTTGACCTGCGGCAGCTGCCTTTATCGGCAGGTGCAGGTATGAATTTATAATGCGGGAGCTGTTTCTGCGCATGGAGCAGCGCCCGCCTCATATGGTATGCGGTAGTAACGAGTATGATATCTTTGCAGTCGGGCAGGTTTTCCGCAATAATACCGGCGGAGTTTGAGAAATTATCCCAGGTAGCCATAGAGTTTTCCTCGGTCAGTATGACGCTGCGGTCAAGTCCGAGGCGGTCTGCTGCCATAAGCATCGACCGGTACTCGGGCATAGTGCCCATACTCGTATCCTGCACCCGTCCGCCGCAGAACAGCAGTTTTTCGGCGCCGCTTTCGGAAAATATCTCAGCGGCAAGAGGCACACGGTAATCGCAGGCTTTTTTGCTGCCGAGCACCATTATCAGGTCGGCTTTCTGCCCTCTGTATTGCAGACCGTCAAAAAGCAGGCGGTCGATCAGTTCATCGGTAAGAGGGCAGGAGTCAAGTTCGCTCAGCCGCAAAAAATCACCTCACATAATAGATCTGTATCCATAAAAAAAGCGATCGTCCCGGTAAAAAGGGACAACCGCAGCTGTGATACCACCCTTGTTCGCCGTATGATACGGCGCACTCATCATCTCTTTAACGCAGAGGATACGCACACGCTTAAACACGTGCAGACTGGTAAAGGTGTCATAATCATAGCTGCTTTGCAGGCGCTTTCACCGTGCCGCCCTCGCTGTTACAAAGCTGTATGCCATGCTGCTTTCCTTCGTCATAGCCTTTTGATATTATGTTTAATTATCAATACTCCGTACTTGTGGGGTTAACGATGTTTCTCCAGTCAAGATCGCCGCGGTCGAGTGCATGGATAAGTGCTTCGGCAGTGGCTATATTGGTGGCAACGGGGATGTTGTGTACGTCGCAAAGCCTTAACAGGTCTGCTTCACTGGGTTCGTGAGGCTTAGCTGAGATAGGGTCTCTGAAAAATAGGAGCAGGTCTATCTCGTTGCAGGAGATCCTTGCGGCGATCTGCTGTGCTCCGCCCTGAACTCCGCTCATGTACCTTTGTATCTTAAGTCCTGTTGCCTCGGATACCTGTTTGCCTGTGGTGCCTGTTGCGCAGAGGGTGTTCCTGCTGAGAACTCCGCAGTATGCTATACAGAACTGTACCATAAGCTCTTTTTTTGTATCATGGGCTATCAATGCGATATTCAAGAAATATCCCCCCCGTAGAGTCTGAATGCTGAATGCTTTGGAATAGAATTTGTTCAGGTCACGCTTTTATCGAAAGCGGTATGTGCTCACCCTTGATCCTTCGTGAGATAGCAGAGAATGCAAGGAAGCCCATAGAGCTTGAAGAAAGCGGTGCGCCCTTGCCTGTAGCGAGGGGTATCGCCGAATCCTCGGGAATAACGCCGAGAAGCTGAACGCCGACGGTATCTATGATAGCGTCAAGGTCATCCATATCCTCATATTCAAATATCCTTTTGCTTGCCTTGTTTATGAGCAGGCGCTGCTTCTGATTTCCTCTCTTGTAGAACTCATCCGACATCATTCTTGCGTCTCTTACGCAGACGGGATCAGGTGTAGTTACTATAAGGATCAGGTCTGAATTTGTTACGATGTTGAATACCGAGCCGTTTATACCGGCAGAGGTATCTATTATGATGTACTCGAAGTACTTTCTCATTTCCTTGGTTATATTTTCGATATCCTCGGGCTTGAGTTCAACGAACGGGTCTGACGGAGCGCAGAGCACTGAAAGGTTGGATGCCAGCTTTACCGTAGTGGTTGCCTTGTATACATCGCAGGTGCCTTCGATAACATCGCCCAGGTCATAGGTTATATTTCCCTGCATTCCGAGCATGATATCCATACATCTCAGACCGAAGTCAAGCTCGATTATAAGGGTACGGTTGCCCTGCTTGGCAAGAGCGTATCCGAGACAAGCGCTTATCGAGGATTTGCCAGTTCCTCCTTTACCTGAGGTCACAGCAATGATTTTTGACATATATCGATCTGCCCCTTTCGTATTCCGGCGGCGTTACAGCCTGAAGCCGGACCGCAGTCTTTGCCGCGGGGAAAAATATATCGGCATTTTGTACGACTCACACCTGTTGCAGGCGGAGCGATGCCGAACAAACGACTGCATTGAACACGATGCCGCCGTAAGGGCGCACCTGTTCGCACAGTGTACCTATTAATATTTTACCACATAATCTGAAATTGTCAAAGAGATTTTCAGAAAAAAATTGAAAATCGGTAGTTTATATTAATTCAGCGACCGCTTTTTGTACTGTTTGCACAAAGTTGTATTTAAATCAAGTTAATAAATAAATAATAATATATAAGAATTTGCCGGTTTTATTACTGTCAGTTCTCAGCCTTGAATCCTGTTATACGGAAATAGAGTCCCTTTTCAGATGCCATTTCAGTAAATTTTTCGCTCATTTTGTCGGCGTTTTTATTCAGCATCAGCACAACGAGTTTATCCTTTGCCGCCTGCGGAAAGCCGTTCACGGTATTTCTCACGAACTGTTCATCGTCTGCCTTGGCTGCCAGCATACGCAGTATCGGACTGCTGCTTTCTGTCAGTTTATCCTTTATTTTAGGCAGCAGCACCGCTGCCAGCGAGCCGTAGTCGATATCTTCGACTCTCAGTTTTATTTCCATGTCTGTTCTCCTTCTGCATACTGCCTTTCCGATGTTTCTGTCCGGACATTTATTATACCACAGTATGACGCATTTTGTCAAATCGCATCATCGGCGTTCTTTTCTTATTTTGTGCAGCATAGTATAGGACATACCTTTTTAAAAGCGAGGAGATAATATGTACATACGGACACTCAGACTCAGAAAACCTGTGCTCATAGCTGCTTTACTGACAGCTGCGGCGGCTGTAGTGCTGATACTTACTCTGACTGCTCTGCGGTTTGCGCGCAAAGACCGCATATACAGGGTCAGGACAGAGGCTCAGCGGCAGGCTGTCATAGCAGAGCTTGGCTGGAAGACCGCCGAAAAACCATCGGGACACAAGACGATCACCATTCCCGAGGAATTTGATGAGGTCTACAAGGGGTACAACGCCTTGCAGAAGGAGCAGGGCTTTGATCTTTCAAAGCACAAAGGCGAGAAAGCCGAGGTGTACACCTATCCTGTTTACAACTATCCCGGACATAAGGACTGTATGCAGATAACGCTGATAGGGTGCGAAGGTGTTCTTGTAGGGGGAGATGTATGCTGCACAGAGCTTGACGGCTTCATGCAGGGACTTCTTCCGACATCGGACAGCGACAGCAGGTAAAACAGACTCCACGCAGGTGAAAGCCGTCTGCGTGGAGTTTTCTTGCGTTATAAAGATATACGACAGGATAATGTGGATCAGTATATCAGTCTTCTTACCGTGTCAACGTGATAGTATATCAGCTTGCTTGTAGGCTCTATCTTTATGCCGTCGTATGGGTTGAGTGCGTGTACCATCATATTGTTTCCGATGTACAGTGCGACGTGAGAGCCGTAATTCATGCAGATGATATCACCTGTTTTCATGCTGTTGAGCGATACTGCCTTGCCTGCCTGAGCCTGTCTGTAAGAGCTGTGGTCAAGGGTTATGCCTACCTGTGCATATGCCTGCATGGTAAGACCCGAGCAGTCGGTGCGTCTGTATGATGCGCCGCCGTAAACATAGCTGCCGCCTGCCATAGATGCGCCGTAGTCTGCGACTTTCTGCCGAAGCGTCTTTATCTCTGCGGAGGAAAGACCTCCTGAAGCTGCGCCGCTGAATCTTTTTGCGGATGCTGCTTTTATATAGTAACCCTCGTACATACCCTCACTGATGTATATGAATCTGATATTCGACTTTGTGAGCTTCTTTCCCGCAAGGGGCGTGCCTTTGGTGTTTGTCAGCGAACCCTTGACGAATATCTGCGCCGCAGTTTTTGATACCGAGCGCATACCGCTGCCCTTTGGTTTGAACAGCAGAGTGCCCTTTTTTACCGAGTAGGTGGTATAAGGCGCAGTGCGTACTTTTATGGCTGAGGCCATATTTGTCTGTTCACCTGCTGACGGGAGGACGGGTACTACCTTGAAATTGTAGTTTGTATCCGGCTTGAAATAGGTCACTCCCGTATCCTTTATCTCTATGCAGTCTGCGCTGCTTTTTGAGCAGCCGGTGAGATATCTGCCTGCACGGTATATCCTGAAGGTCGTACCGCTTGGAAATGCCGACGCATTGTTTACCGATATCTTTATAAGGTCTGAATATACCTCTTTTGTACTGAGCTGCGGACGTACATATGCTGCGGATGCCGCCGATGCGGTCATCGAAGAAGGCAGCAGCATAATCACTGCGGTCACAGCTGTTATGATGGATAATAGCTTTCGTGATATGATATTCATGAAATACCTCCGTTTCCTATGACTACAGTATAGCACATCAAAACTGCGCAGGTAAAGGCTTTTTGGAAAATTTCAGCATACTTGACAATTTTTCTGTAATGATTTTGTAACCTATGTGTAACTTTATGCTATTTTCTGTAAATTATTGTAATAATATTTGACAAAAGCACCTGTTTCGGGGCTTTGCGGCATAATGCACAAAAAGGCGGGTAAAATAATTGCTAAGTTTGATTACAATTTTTTTAAAACCCACTTGACAATCGGCGAGAAAAGGTATAAACTAATATTAGCACTCGAAGAGTAAGAGTGCTAACACTCTGCAGCACTCAGTGCTAAAGCCACGGAAAGGAGCGTGCAGCAATGGACAGCCGCAAGCTGAAAATACTTCAGGCGGTAGTCGATGAATATATCGTAACGGGCGAGCCTGTCGGCTCAAAGGCGATAATGCCGCACGTCAAAGCCTCGTCGGCTACCATAAGAAATGAGATGGCAGAGCTTGAGAAACAGGGCTATCTTGAACAGCCGCATACCTCAGCGGGCAGAATACCGACATATGCAGGCTACAGACTTTATGTAGATACGCTTATGGAACGCAATCCTCTTTCAGATGATGAAAAGAAGATGCTTGACGGTATGCTTGACCCGAATGCCGCAACAGAAGAAGAGCTTGTAAATTCCGCATCTCTTGCGCTGACGCAGCTCACACAGTGTGCGTCGGTAGTCGCAAGTTCTGCACCCAAGTTTTCACTGATATCAAAGGTCGAAGTGATACCTACAGGAAAGCGTATGTATGTTATCCTTATGATAACATCGGGCGGCACGATAAAAAATAAGGTATGCAGGCTTGAATTTGACCTGACACACGAACAGCTCGAATTCTTCGACAAGTATCTCGCAGAACACCTCGAGGGTGTTCCGGTAGACGAGATATCGGAAGAAACATTTGAAAAAATACGAACAGCTATGGGTACCTACATGATGACCCTTACGCCGCTGCTGAGCGAGCTGTTCAGCCTTGCAAAAGAGATGACTGCTCAGGATATAAAGCTGAAAGGCGAAAAAAATCTTCTCACCTGCAAGGATTTCGATCAGAGCGAGATAATAGATTTTCTCGATAATCAGAGTGAGATAGCACAGTTCTTCTCGGAATC
>CADBTD010000121.1 GCA_902797535.1 uncultured Ruminococcus sp.
ATAAGAACAGCATACAGATTCCTGAAGATGCAAGTGCAATAAAAGGTACACGGATTATCTGACCCAACTGTTCTTTTCTGTTAAAGCCGAAATTATTGTAGCCTGCACATCCTTCGGTCTCGGGAAAATAATGCTGAAAGAAATGTGATTTAGTGATCAGTAGAAAATCAAGACAGATTATATCAAAAACCTTGACAGAGTATAACATGATAATAAAACGACCAAAAGTCTTTAAAAAGCTGAAATTATTATCTATACTGTCATATCCTCCGTACACATAAGCGCCCGAAAAAATAAGAGCCAATACCGTAATAATTATCTTTCCCAAAACAGGTGCAGCCGGGAAAGGCGGTTTGTGGTCTTTTACTGCTTCTTCAATATCATCCGGCATAAATCTCATCAGCTTAGGAAAAGGGTGAAATGCCGCACCGGCCCATATTATCCCGAACAATGACAGCATCATTACAAGTGACAGTTGTATAGTTAGTTTCATAAACATACTCCATTCCTTATGGTTAGCTATAGCTTACATTATAACAGGTATAGCCGGAAATGTCAAGTTCCTGTTTTAATAGATTGATTATCATCATAATTGGTTTCATATGTTTTTGTGCAAATTCTATAAACAATTAGCATGAATATTAAAGAAACTGCTGAATTTATGCTTTAATATCTAATTAAATATCAAAATCAAAGATATTTTATTGACAGTTTGTTACTAATGTGATATAATATATAATAATATAAATAGAGATATCAGTAACAAAAGAAAGACAACTCCAAAATTAAAGATAAATTTTTTCTATAAATTATTTAGGGATAGAAATACGAGGAGGGTCAATATGAGATTTCATACATACGGAAATCATAATCATCCGATAATAATCATGCTTACAAGTTCTTTTTGTGCTGCAGAATCACTTGAATATCTTTACAGCGATCTTGCAGAAGACTATTTTGTTATAGTACCTGAATATAACGGACACTATGAAGGAAGCAAGGACTTCACTACTCGCCGCAAAGAGGCAAATGAAATGGTACAGTATCTTAATGCCAATGGTATCAGGGATATTTGCCTTATCTATGGTCAGTCAATGGGCGCTGAGATAGGAATGGAACTCATCGCTCAGCTGTTAAAGTATAAGATCACTGTTGAATCAGCATTCTTTGACGGCGGCACTTTCCTTAAACAGCCAAAGCTTTATAAGGCTATAAAGAATTACAAGAATAAGTCTATGCTTAATAAACTGAGAAATCAGAGCGTTGATGAAGTTGTTAACTGGCGTTCGGTTGATCAGTTCAAAAAAGATGACACTGAGATAGCACGGCCAATGATCGAATCAATGGTCAAGACTGCACCTCATATTACTGATGAGAGTATAAAGAACGAAACCGAATGTCGATATACGTTCAATTTTCCTTACATACCTGAAAATATGCAGGAAAACATCTTTTTCGTTTATGCAGAAGAAGAAAAAGATTTCAAATCTTGTTTCAAACATCTGATTGATGCGTATCCTGCTGCAAATTTTAAAACGCTTTCGGGTGAGGGACATCTTACTTATTCGCTTAGAAAGACTGATGATTATCTTAGAGTTATTCGTGCGATCTGCAACAGAAATAATGACTGATCCTATATAAAATACTTCCCTCTGAAGAAAACATTGCCTTCAGAGGGATCATTTTATGTCCGGATACTTGAAAATATATGACAATAATGATATAATTATATCTGTTCAAAGAAGTTTGTTGATCTTGGTCAAAACATCAGAAAGAGTGTTGAGATCAGTGAAAGCTTCTCTTACTTCAAGAGAATGATTTGCATTATTATAAGTATGCAGAATGACTTTTTTCTCATTACAAAGCTTTACAATAGCTCCTGTATCAGCCAAAGGATCAGATGTTCCATGAAATGCAGCACAGTCATGTGCAGGAAACTTAAATGTTTCCGTAAGCGGGGTGAGAAGTATGCTTAATGCGTTTATTTTATGTTCATGTCTGTATCTTTGGCAGGCAACTGTTCCGATACTTTTTCCGACAAAAACAATTTTATCATATTCATGGAAATCAATCTCTGATAGTTGTTTTTCACTTTGTTCATATGCGTGATCAGCTGCGTTATCTGCGCTCTCAAAACCTGAAAACTGAAGCTTTATAACTTTATAATCCTTTGATGCTGCAAGCATAGCTGTGTAGTACAAGAGCGGCTTGTCACAGTGATATCCTATACCGGGAAACAGAATACATAATTTCATTTTACTTACCTCCATTTTTCCATAATATTATAACACAGATATGCAGAAATGTAAAGAAGTAAAGGTACACATATATCCCGGGGACTATACGAGAAATCTAATAAAAGAAACATACGGAGGCAAATAAATGATAAGTTTTCCAAAAGAAATAGAGAAATATATTCATGATAAACCATTTACACAGGATAAAACAGGTATGTCAGGATCTGATGTGCTTGTATATGATGACATGGTGCTTAAATTCGGTCCTGCAACAAAAAATGAACTTGAAACAGTAGAAATAATGAAATGGCTTTCAGGTAAAATACCTGTTCCGAAAGTAATAGAACATATCGTTCAGCATGATACAAGCTTTCTTTTAATGTCTAAGATCAAAGGCAAAATGGGTTGTGATAATTATTATCTTGAACACTCTGATGAACTGGTCTCTTTGCTGGCAGATGTATTCAAAAAAATGTGGAGCATTGATATTAATGATTGTCCGAGAGAAAGAAGTATAGACACAGAACTCAAAGAGGCCCGATCACGAGTTGAAAATGGTCTTGTAAATATTGAACTTTGCGAACCTGAAACGTTTGGGGAAAACGGCTTTAAAGACCCTCAGCAATTGCTTGAATGGCTTGAAAACAACAGACCCTCATATGAAGCTGTGTTCTCTCATGGTGATCTTTGTCTTCCTAATATTTTGTTTGATAATGGCGAGCTTAGCGGACTTATTGATCTCGGTGATTCGGGAATAGGCGATAAATGGCGTGATATTGCATTATGCTACAGAAGTCTGAAACATAATTTTAACGGCACATACGGCAATAAAGTATACCGGGACTTTGACCCGGATATACTGTTTGAAAAGCTTGGAATAGAACCTGACTATGATAAACTGAAGTATTACATACTTCTTGATGAATTATTCTGAATATCGGAATGACCCGATGCCATTTGTTCGGTATCGGGTCATATTTTTATATTCCGGAAAGTTTTATAAGCAATTCTGTAATTTTTTCCATAGAATCTGCACAGCAATATTCGTATCTGCCATGAAAATTATGGCCTCCTGTACAGATATTAGGGCATGGCAGACCTTTGAATGAAAGAGAAGAACCATCAGTACCGCCGCGTATCGGTTTGATCTTAGGCTCGATCCCCAGTTCTTTCATACAGGCGCAGGCATTCTCTATAAGATACATATGCTCAGGTTCGATCTTTTCACGCATATTGTAATATGTATCCTTAATGTCGGAAACTATCGTTCCCTTTCCGTATCTTAATTCAAGAAGTTCTGCTGTTTTTGCTACAGTTTCCTTTTTCTGCTCGAACTTTTTCCTGTCATGGTCACGGATGATATAAGTAAGTTCAGCATATTCGGTCGTTCCGTTTATGCTCATCAGCTGAATAAACCCCTCACGGCCTTCTGTAAACTCAGCCTTCTGCTCATGAGGCAGCATTGATTCAAATTCAGCGGCTATCCTTGCAGCATTGATCATTTTGTTCTTTGCTTCTCCCGTGTGTACATTTACGCCGTGGATCCTGATCAGAGCAGAAGCAGCATTGAACGTTTCGTATTCAAGCTCGCCTATCCCGCCGCCGTCAACGGTATAGGCATGATCTGCACCAAATTGTTTCAGATCAAACCGGTCTGTTCCTGCCCCGATCTCTTCATCAGGTGTAAATGCAACAGCGATATTGCCATGCTTTACCTCAGGATGAGAAATAAAATATTTCAGCATTGACATTATTTCAGAAATTCCCGCTTTATCATCCGCACCTAATAAAGTAGTTCCGTCAGTAACGATCAACCTCTGTCCTTTATATGCTTTTATTTCCGGAAAAACAGAAGTTTTGAGAACAATGTCCTCTTCACTGTTAAGGATAATATCCTCGCCATCGTAATTTTCAATAATTCTCGGAGCTACATTTTTACCTGATGCTTCCGGCGAAGTATCCATATGAGATATAAATCCGAGAGTCTTTGAGTTTCTTCCGTCGTTTGAATTCAGCTTTGCATATACATAGCAGTTTTCCGTGTCATAAACCACATCTTCTGCTCCCATTTCCAGAAGCTCATTATATAATAATTTAGCAAGATCATGCTGTTTTACCGTACTCGGGTGGGTTTTACTTTCTTCACTTGATTGGGTATCTATCTTTACATATCTTAAAAATCTTTCAATAACATCTGACATTCGATCACGCTCCTTATATTTTAGTATATCATATTTTTGCCGATAAATCAATGCGATCTTACAAAAACACTTTTTGATGCTATTAAACTATACTGAATGGCATAATATCTGCTTTCAATTTTAAACAGTTGACATAACAGGTGATATGTGATATTATTTATTCAGCATAACAGTTGTTATGCAATTAAGCAGAAAGGATGAAAAAGATGAAAAGTATTGATAAAAAAGACTTTGCGAGTTATATATCATCTTAGAGAGCCGACCGAAATGGTCGGCTCTTTTACATAACAGGAAAGAATGAGTGTTATGTTCAAAAACAACAGGAGGAATTATTATGAGCTACATTGAAGTGAAAGACGTAAAAAAGAGTTTTGGAAGCGGTGACAGCAGATCAAGTGTTCTGAAAGGAGTCAGCTTAACAGTTGATAAAGGAGAAATGTGCGGTATATTCGGTCCGTCAGGTTCAGGAAAATCTACTCTTTTGAATATGGTAGGAGGATTAGAGGGCTATGACAGCGGAAGTATTTCAGTTAATGGGATTTCCCTGACAGGTATGTCTAATAAAGAAGCTGTTGAATACAGAAGAAGCAATCTCAGCTTTATTTTTCAGTTTTATAATCTTGTTCCAGACCTTACTATAAGAGAAAACATAAGGGCTGCACAGTATCTTGCAAAGAATCCCCTGCCCATAGACGAACTGATCGATGTTGTGGGTTTGACAGAACATCAGAATAAGTATCCTTCTCAGGTATCAGGCGGTCAGCAGCAAAGGTGTGCTATAGCAAGAGCAATTGCCAAAAATCCAAATGTGATGCTTTGTGATGAACCGACCGGCGCACTGGACTATGCATCATCCAAAATTGTTCTTGAATTGCTTGAAAATGTCAACAGGAAATATGGTACAACAATGCTTATTGTCACACATAATGAGGCTATACGCTATATGGTTGATCACATCATCAAGGTTCATGACGGTCTGATTGCCGAAGATATAATCAACACGGAAAAGAAATCAGCTAAAGAGATAGATTGGTAACGGAGGAGAAGAAATGATAATCTTAAAAAGAGCCTCCAGGATGTTTATGAAGAATTTCTTTAAATATCTTGGCGTTATTCTGATAATCATATTTGGGATGGCGGTCGTTATAGGCTATGGAAATACATCATTTTCAGCAAAGGAAACTATTGACAGATACTGGGAAGAAACAAACGTAGAAGATGGTGAATTCTCTCTTTATGTCAAACTGACTGAAGATGATAAAAAAAATATCAGTGATCTCGGAATAAGTTTACAGGATACATTTTATTTTGACATTGACGCAGGTGACAGCTTTACATACAGAATATTCAAAAGCCGTAAAAACATAAATAAAGAAAAGATAATTGAAGGCAAGACTTCACTTCCCGCTGATAATGAAATACGGCTTGAGCGTGTTTTCATGGAAGAAAATGATGTTTTGTTAAATGATGACCTGACCATTGACGATAAAGATTATAATATAGTTTCAAAAGTCGTAGTACCCGACTATGAACACAGAGTAGCTGAAATATCAAATGTCGGGACCGATGAAAGATTTGCACTTATTTTTGTAAATGATAATGTATATGATGAATTATTGATCTCTCATAAGGATGATGAGGTATATAACTATACTTATACAGTTGATAAAGGTGATGCAGACGAAGCATCAGATGATCTTTATAAGTACTTAAAAGACTTATCTGTTGAAGAAAGCCGGATAGAAGATACTTATGTTCTCTCAGAGCTTAAAGAAAGGGATGATGATAAAAAGGAGCTTGACGATGCATTCGATGATATCAAAAAAGGGGCTCAGGATATAGCTGATGGTACAGAAAATGTTAACAAAGCACTTGGCGGACAGATAAAAGAACTTACAGAGCTTGGAAAAGGTGCAGAGAAAATTGCTGACGGAACATCAAAACTTCATAAAAATGTATCGGAAGCAATCGATGAATTAACAGAATACAAATATCCTGCGCTTTACAGATTCAATAAGGCAAAAGATAATACAAGAGTCGTTGACTTTGTAGATGCGCATAAAATGTATTACGCAATGTCCTTATTCCTTGGTCTTCTTATAGCGATACTTATATCATACATCATGTCTGTATTTTCAGCAGGACTTATTGACAATGATTCCAAAACAATAGGGACCCTTTATGCAATGGGTTACAGAAAAAGCGAACTGATGAAACTATACCTGCTTGTTCCTACGATAGCTGTAACTGCCGGTTCTGTCATTGGAACTGCATTTGGATTCAAAATGACAGATTCACTTATCGCAGCAAACTATTCTCATCCGGATATGATACATACTTATCCTGCAGTGCTGATAGCTTATGGAATAGTTATGCCGATTATTATTACTATAGCAATAAACTGCTTTACAATAAATAAGAAACTCAGCCGAACTGCACTTGAGATACTTCAGAATAGAAAAGAATTCACAACAAAACATTCAGAACAAGTAAGAACAAAGGAAAAGGAATTCATACCTTCATTCAGAAGCAGTCAGACCAAAAAAGAAGTGAAAAGTCATCTTATCCTGCTTTTTGGAATGATTCTTGCAATACTTATCATGACACTTGGAATGGCATTATACGGCAGTATGATACACTATGCAGATTCCATCGCTGATGATACAAAATTCGAACATATGTATGTGCTATGCGACCCGCTTGAAAAAGTACCGGAGGGAGCAGAGAGATCACTGACTGTTTCATTATCAATGTATTGTGATATGGCCGGTTCTGAACTTCCCGTTGTTATTGAAGGCGTTGAAAAAAACAGCAAATACTTTGATTTTGCAGGAAAACTCAGTGAAGATAAGAACTTGATTTATGCGTCAGATTCTGCTATAATTAAATATGGATGCAAAAAGGGCGATAAACTCATATTCACCGATCAGCTGAACAAAAAGGATATTGTATTTACTATGGAGGGCGATGTAAGCTACAAAAACGGCATATTCTTTTTCATGGATATAGATGCGATGAGAGAATATTTTGAACTTCCGGAGGATTATTACAATACCCTTCTATCGGATAATGAGCTGGATATTGACCATAACATGATGATATCACATACTACAAAGAAATCAATAGTTGATACAGCCGAAAGCTGGGCAATTGAAACCAAGGGAACTATCGGTGCATTTCTGGTGATGTCTATTGTTATATTTGTACTCGTCATCTGCATACTTGTCAAAAATATGCTCGAAAGATCGATATATCAGATATCGTTGCTAAGACTGATCGGCTTCAGAACAGCTGAATTAAACAAGGTATACCTTAATTCCACAGTTTTCACGGCAATACTTGCAGGTGTGATAGGAATGCCATTAGGAAAGGTCCTTATGGACTATCTTGTTCCTGTAATGAACGGTTCAATGAAATCAGGTATGAGAAGCTATATTTATCCGTCAGCGTATCTGATAATGTCGGCTTTACTTATAATTTCATATTTAGCATCATATCTTATGATGCAGCGAAAAATATCGGCCATAAGTGCTAATGAGGTACTTAAAGACAGGGAGTGATAAAAATGAGCGAAGACGCACAGACAAAGCAAAAACTCATTGAAAGCGCAAAGAAAGATTTCCTGAAATACGGATATAAAAACGCTTCTTTAAGAAGGATATGCAGATCAGCAGACGTAACAACAGGAGCTTTGTATTTCTTTTTTGAAAACAAAGAAGCCTTATTTGAAGCTGTGATAGAAAAACCTCTCGGCGAATTCCGTGCGCTCTTTGATTCAATGGTCAAGGCCGAATTTGACGATCCTAAGGCATTTTCTGAGACCGAAGACATAATGATAAGGTTTCTTCTCGGATACCGTACTGAAATGATAATCATTCTTGATAGATCTCAAGGTACCAAATATGAGGATTTCAAAGAAAAGTATCTAAGAACACTTGAGGGTATTTTTACTATGTTTTTCAAAAAATTTCTGCCGGAACCCGATTTGAACCTGATACATATTATAACAGCGATGAGATTTTACGGATATCTTGAAATTCTCTACGGAGATTACAGTGAGGATGAAGCTGTGGATCTCGCACAGAAAACAGGCATTTATGCTGATGCAGGGTTTATCGGTCTTATCGATACACTTAAAAAGCAGTAATGCAAGACGATCGAATATTAAAAAAGCTGCATTGTTAAATGCAGCTTTTTATCATATAAGTACTTTGCCAAGCCATTTTCCTCGCATAGTGCGAATAAGAAACAGTACTCCCCTGAAACAGAGTTCGATACACATTGCAAGCCAAATCCCTTTAAGACCTAGAGATGACACAAGCAATAAAGACAATGTAATGCGAACGCCCCACATACTGACAAGATTTATGATACTTGGAAATAATGTATCTCCCGCACCACGCAGAACACCCGAACATACTATAGATGCACCATAAAGCGGCTCGGCAAAAGCTTCGATGCGAAGCACATTTGCCCCAAGATCTCTTACAGTTTGTTCATTTATAAGAATAGAAAACATAAAAGGTGCGGTGATATACATAACAACAGCAAGTACTGACATTATCACTACTCCAAGCGTAATGGTTATCAATGCATATTTCTTTGCAAGATCACGTCTTTTTGCACCAAGACTCTGTCCGACAAGCGTCGTAGCGGCTGACCCTATACCGTATCCGGGCATATAGCAGAAGCTTTCAGCAGTGACAGCAAGCGAATTTGCAGCGATCGATACATTGCCAAGAGGTGCAATGATCTTAGTTGCTGCAACATAAGCACCGCAGGTAGCGGTATGTTCAAATGCAGCAGGAAGAGAGATTTTCAGTGCTTTTTTCAGACAGCTTTTTTTTAGTTTCCAGCTGCCGCCCTTTCTTAATGATAGTATATTGGATCTGAAAAGAAGAAAATACAGCATCAAAACGGTAATAACTATTTCAGATGCAGCTGTGCCGAGTGCTGCACCCTTTACACCCATTCCTGCACCATAAGCAGTGATCTCAGCATTCAGAAGAGGGATATCGATCTGTCTTGTCGGGAAAATAAACAGAAAATTGAAAATAACATCTAATATACACAGGAGAATATTCAGAACACTCGGTGTTTTCATATTTCCGCTGCACTGCAATATATTTGAAGATATCATACGGAGCTGCTCAAAAGGCAGAGCGCATGAAAAGATCAAAAAATAAGCAGATGAACTCTTGATTACTTTTTCATTGCCGCCAAGCCATACAGGCATGTTCTTGTGTATAGATACGGAAAATAGTGAAATCATACATCCGAATATTAACGCAACTAACAAAGATTGCCGCAGAACATTTCGAGCTTCTTTTTCATTGCCCGCCCCTATGAGATGTGCTATCTGAACAGAAAACCCCATCGATAAAGATATGCAAAGACCTCCGATAAGCCAGGTAGTAGTGCTTACAAGTCCGATCGCCGCGGTTGCTTCCCTGCCAAGACTCCCTACCATAGCTGCATCTATATATTGCATTACAACAGAAGTCAGTTCAGCAAGAATAGCAGGTATACTGAGTTTTATTACCTGTTTTAAAAGACGAGAGCCGGAAGTTTCATTTACAATAATACCACTCATTTGAATTTAGGCCTGTAAATACGATTATCAAGACCAAATGGCTTTTTATCGGTTATCTCACCGGGCTGCAGTGATTCATAAAAGTCTTCACACATATATATCTTTGCGTCGATATTATCAATATAGTGAAGTGCAAAGGCTTCGGGAATTGCCGGGCAGGTCACTGCACCGAATTCATGAGTTCCATGATGTGAAAGTATCATATGCACAAGCATTTTTACCTTCTCGTTGTCATATTTTTCGTTGCCTTCATCATCCTTGGTATATTGCTTTATCAGTGATGCACCTATATACAAATGTCCTAACAGAATGCCGGATGCAGTGTACTCAGCATCACCTGCTTCTGAAGTTTTATATTCCCATATCTTTCCGATATCATGCAAAGCTGCACCGCACACAAGCAATTCTCTGTCAAGAGTATCGTATATATTGCATAGTGCATCAGCGGCCTTTACCATGCGATAAGAATGATATAGAAGTCCTCCTTTAAGATCGTGATGCATTGAGACTGCAGCGGATGAAAACATGAACTTCTTTTTGTTTGCTTCAAGTATTGTCAGTGCAAGTTCCGAGATAGGAGCGCTGCCGTTGATCTCACCTGCTGAAGCATTTTTAATTATCTCGCATATCTCATTATACATAACATCAAGATCAACAGGGGGAAGCTTAGTGAAATCAGCGGCTGTGAGCGTTTTATCAGCAGCAGGTCTGATCTCATTTACTTTAAAGCTTTTTCCGCCGTTGTATTCACTGACAGCAAGATAAACATCGGCTACTGATGATTTTACTATTCCGACAGACTCAAGAGCTGCAGCAGAAGTGTCAAACATCATAGCAGTGATCTCTGAAAAGCCGTCCTTCAATGTCAGTCTTACAAATGTTTTTCCGTTTTTTGCAGTATTTTCAACAATAGATGATACAAGAACGGGACGCTCATATGTATCGCCTATCTGTGCATCGGAAAATTTTAAATATACTGATTTATCCATAATATTCCTTTCTGTCAAGTAATATTTTCAATTCAATTCAAAACTATCCTTTCAAGAATCAGCTGTATTGATTATATCATAAAAGCAAAAAAATGTAAAGATGTTTATTATGAAAACTGCCTGATGTCATCTATACAGACAACATCAGGCAGTTTTTTTGTTGATCAAGGCTTTCACAGACCAAGTTTTCTGTAAATATCTTCGATAAAAGGAGATTTATGCTCGATATATCTATCAATATCATCGGGATATAGTTCGGCGCCTTCTGCTTTGATCCTGCTGTATTCTTTTACAGCCTCGGGATGTGAAGAAAGGTGATCTCTGAATTTTAAATGTCTTTTTAACTCGGCGGAATCCTTTGGACAGACATACAAATGATGTTTCATCATATGTTCCTTGCCATTATAACCAAATGCTTCACGGTCATTTATACCTTTATTCCCCTGATGATAATATCCGATCGTTTCAAGTGCTGAGATCACCTTTCCCAGTTCTGATCTGTCATTTATAATAACATCTATATCGATTATAGGTTTTGCAGAAAGACCATGAACAGAAGTACTCCCTACGTGTTCAATGCTAAGAGCAAGCTCTCCCAA
>CADBTD010000122.1 GCA_902797535.1 uncultured Ruminococcus sp.
GCTTGTTCATGAGAATAAACTCTTTTTACATTAGCGGGATCAGTATCCTGTTTAACCGCAAAACAATGGTCTGCAGCAACTCTTGTACAAGCACAAATTGAAAAATCATATAATCTCATAAGCTCATATGTCTGAGTGACTGTACCTGCTGTAGAATTGATCACGGGCACAACACCATAATCTGCACTGCCGCTCTCAACTGCTGCAAATACTTCTCCGAATGATTCGTAAAACATTTTCTCGCCATTTTTCAGAAACTGATCAGCAGCCACATGAGAATAAGAACCAAAAGTTCCCGGCACAGCAACTTTATATCGGCCTGTAAGATCAAGAGGTTTGCTTTCAAAAGGAGTAGCATCTGCAAAAAAACGCTGGAACTGCATACATTTTGAAATGTCCATCATATTTGTAAAGAGCGTTTCCACGGGGTCTCCAAGTTCTTCCGGGACCTCAGATCTCACTCTGTTAATTATCTGCTGTTCTCTTTCCGGGTGAAAAACCGGCAGATCATTTTCGATCTTATATTCAGCGACCTGATAACATATTTTCATTCGTTTCTGAAATAAATCAAGTATTTGTTCATCTATTTCATTTATCCCAGATCTGAGTTCATTAAGATCCATTGGCAGTTTACTCCTTTTAATTGATAAAATATCATAATAGTATTCTAACACAGATATACAAAAAATTCAAGTAGTTTAATAAAATAATTACTATAAGTTAATCTGCAATACAATTGATAATTTCTTAAACACAATTCATTCTGATACTCTATTATCATGAAAATTTTCAGAAATGTAACGAATACTGTTTTCATATGTGATATAATTAAGTTAAAATAATATGCTGAAAGGAATCGTTAATATGAAAATAATGGCTGTTGATTACGGCGACGCCAGAACAGGTCTTGCTGTATGTGATAGAACAGAATTTCTTGCATCACCTATCGGAACTATCGAAGAGAGAAATGCACAGATATTAGCAATGAAAGTAGCTCATATGGCCGAACAATATGAAGTCGGCGAGATAGTAATAGGACTTCCCGTCAACATGAATGGCTCAGAGGGGCCAAGAGCGCAAAAGTGCAGAGCCTTTGCCGAAACCGTTCAGTGCGTAACTGAAATTCCCGTTGTGATGTGGGACGAACGTTCAACTACCGTTACAGCCCATCAGATACTTAATGAAACAAATGTAAGAGGCCAAAAACGTAAACAGGTAGTCGATACAGTTGCAGCCACACTTATTCTGGAAGGATACATGGAACTTAGAAGAAAGAAAAAAGCAGCAGAGGCTAAGAAAGAGGAGAACTGATCTTTCTGCTTTTGGTCAGACTGAAAAGTGTTTTTATTCCAATAATAAGTATAAATGCACCAAAGGCTTTTCTTAGTAAAGAACTGCTCATTTTCACAAGAATATTAGCTGAAATAAATGAAGAGATCATCCCTGTTATAATTGTCGGGATGATCTTTTTCCATTCTATAATGCCGTTTTTTATATATACAATAGTCGAAAATAAAGCAATAGGTATAAAAAACAGAAGATTCACTCCCTGCGCTGTCTTTTGCTCATAGTTCAAAACCATAGTCAGGAACAAGATCAGTATCGAACCGCCTCCCAGACCCATCGATGCAGTCATACCCGAGAAAAATCCGATCAATACGAATAATAGCATCATCGTCACCTCATATCATTTAATTATTATTCTCAATCCAAAAAATATCATCAGACATGAAAACAGCTTCTTAAGACTATCAGCATTGATCTTTTTCATAATAATACAGCCAAATGCTGCACCTGCCAGACCGGCAGGAACAAGACACAATAATTCGGAATAATTTGCCTGCTCATTAGTAATATACACATATGAACTCACAATACTGACAGATAACATAAGAAAAAGAGAAGTAGCATGAGCTTTCTTTGTCTCAACACCATACATTTCCATCATTGGTACAGCTATCATTCCACCGCCTGCACCAAACAATCCATTCACGATCCCGCATAGTACACCGATCAAGGCAGTCCTTTTATAACTAAGTTCGGACATAAAAAATCACCCCGATCTATTATACCCGATCGGAGTGAAAAGATTCATTAGTCTATCTCAACCATGATCTTCTGGTCAACTCTGGCAGCGCCTGCTCTCATTACAACTCTGATAGCCTTAGCGATCCTGCCCTGCTTGCCAATTACCCTTCCCATATCAGCTTCAGCAACATGAAGATGATATACGATGATTCCTTCTTCATTTTCGGGATCAACCGAAACAGTAACTGAATCCTTGTCTTCAACAAGTTCAGTAGCAATTGTCTTTAATAATTCTTCCATAAGAGATTTCCTTTCTGCAATGCACATCAAGAGATAAAAAAGCGGTCATCGCAATGCGATAAACCGCTTTGCCTTTTATCAGATAGTGCCATTCTTCTTGAGAAGAGCCTTAACTCTATCGGTAGGCTGTGCGCCATTAGCGATCCAAGCCTTAGCCTTTTCGTCATCAACCTTAAGAACTACAGGCTCCTTGGTAGGATCATAGAAACCGATCTCTTCAATGAAACGACCATCTCTGGGATATCTCGAATCTGCAACAACAATTCTGTAGAAGGGAGCCTTCTTAGCACCCATTCTTCTGAGTCTGATCTTTACTGCCATATTACTTTCACCTCCAAAAAATTACTTCTTGTATTTAAACCCATATAAGGGATCAAACCTTGATCAAAAAGCCTCCAACAATAAATAATACACCGATAACCATGTAAAATATACGAGCGCCATTTCTTCCGAGAAGCTTGACTAATGGTCTTGCCTTATAATTATCCATGAACCAGTCAAAATCCTTATAAGCACAAAATACAGTGAAGACTCCGCACAAAACCAATATGAAATTTGCGATCACAATGATCAATCCTCATTATTAAAATGCATTCCGCCATTTCCGGCGCCAAGCATTCTGAGCATATTAGCACGGCTCATACGCTGCTTCTTTCCATGAAGTTTACCGTTGCCAATTCCAAACTGCTTCATGAGTTTCTGCATCTCATCAAATTGCTTTAAGAGCTTATTTACATCAGAAACCTGAACACCTGCACCGGCAGCTATTCTCCGCTTTCTCTTAGGATCAATAAGTGATGGTTTCTCTCTTTCAGCTTTTGTCATTGACTGTATCATCGCTCTTGTATATTTGAGCTGAACTTCACCCTGCTGGATCTGATCTTCAGAAACATTCGATGCACCGGGAAGAAGCTTAACAATAGAGGCAACAGAGCCCATTTTTGATATTTGCTCCATATTCTCAAGAAGGTCATTCATATCAAAACCTTTTTCCTGAACCTTCTTTGCCATTCTCTCGGCATCCTTCTCGTCAATGGTCATGGTTGCCTTTTCAATAAGAGAAAGCATATCTCCCATGCCAAGTATTCTTGATGCCATTCTGTCAGGATGGAAAACTTCGAAATCATCAAGTTTTTCACCCATACCTACAAATTTGATTGGTTTTCCTGTTACAGACAGAACTGAAAGCGCAGCACCGCCTCTTGTATCAGAATCAAGCTTAGTAAGAAGAACACTGTCGATGCCCAAAGCACTGTCAAAAGCCTCAGCTACCTTAACGGAATCCTGACCTATCATTGCATCAACAACAAGCATAATTTCATCAGGTTCGGCAATTTTCTTGATATCAACAAGTTCATCCATCAGTTCCTCATCGATATGAAGACGTCCGGCAGTATCGATGATAACAAGGTCATTACCATGATCTTTAGCGTGCTTAAGACCTTCCTTAACGATCTTTCGAGGATCTATCTGACCCATTTCAAAAACAGGAACATCAGCTTTACCGCCAACAACCTTGAGCTGTTCAATAGCTGCAGGACGATAAACGTCAGCAGCAATAAGCAAAGGTCTCATTTCTCTTGTATTCTTAAAATGCTTTGCCAGCTTAGCAGCGTGTGTAGTTTTACCTGCACCCTGAAGACCGCACATCATTATAACACAAGGAGGTTTACTTGGGAAATTTATCTTTGCATCGCCGTCTCCCATAAGAGAGATCAGCTCTTCGTTAACTATCTTTATGACCTGCTGAGCAGGGGTAAGACTTGAAAGTACCTCCTCACCGACACTTCTCTCGGTGACCTTGCTTATAAAATCCTTAACGACTTTATAACTAACATCAGCTTCCAACAGAGCCATTTTAACTTCACGCATTGCAGCCTTTACATCAGCTTCAGTTAATTTTCCGCGTCCTCTGAGCTTTTTAAAAACTCCACCCAGTTTTTCTGACAGACTTTCAAATGCCATAACCTATGCCCCCTTATACGATCAGAATATATAAGTTAATTTTCAACAGTATTTTCAAACTCTTCAAGTTTTGAATCAAGATTTTCCAGCAAAGCAATTACCTTATCAGCGATATTTTTACCGAAAGAAACTTTTCTGCACTCATCAAGCGCTTCAAGTGCCTGAGCCTTGAACTCAAGTAATTGTTCTTTCTGCTTCTCCTGCATCTCAGCAAGCTTGAGTACACTATCATAATTTACTAAAGATTCTTCACCGCGTTTTATTGCATCATGTACACCCTGCCGGGATATATCATACTGCTCTGCTATCTCGGAAAGCGAAAGATCATCATGAAAATACATACTCATCATTTCATACTGTCTTTCAGTCAAAAGTTCACCGTATATATCCAAAAGGATCCCCATATGCAGATTCTTGTCTATCTCCATCGAATGACTTCCCCTTTCCGTAAAGGATATTTTCTTTACATTACTAGTATATTATATATCAAGCAAAACAGCTTGTCAAGTGGTTTTTGTGACGTAAAAAAAAATTTACATTTTCAAATGATTTAAGCTATAAATATATGGTATGATTATTCATAATATTGAATTAAATGAATTTGTAACGGTAAATGAAACGCATATGATGGGGGTCGGTATTAAATGAAAAGTTTCACCATTAAAAACAGCAAATATTCTATCGAGTTACCTGCTCTTACTTTTGGCACAGCAAGTTTTGAGCGTAAAGATTCCGACGATATTTATTTTGAACTTCTTGATACTTACTACAAACACGGTGGAAGATGTATTGACACAGCAAGAAGCTATTGCGACTGGCTTGAGGATGGACTTGACTCCTCGGAAGGCGCTATAGGAAGATGGCTTAAAGAACGCAACTGTCGTGATGAAATGATAATATGTACTAAAGGCGGACACCCCAATAGAGAAAACATGGAAATATCAAGGCTTTCAAGAGAAGAGCTTGAATACGATCTGAACAGGTCGCTTGAAGTTCTCGGTGTTGATTACGTTGATGTATTTTTCCTGCATCGTGATGATGAATATATCCCTGTAAGCGAGATAATGCCCATTCTTAATGATTTTTACAAAAGCGGCAGGGTACATTTTCTTGGTGCATCAAATTGGACATCTGCAAGGATCGAAGAGGCTAATAACTATGCTGCGGAAAATGGCATGGAGCCATTTCGTGTAAGCCAGATAAACTATAGTCTTGCGCATTCAAGCACTGATACTTTTGGAGACCCAACGGTTGTTTGCATGAATCTAAGAGAGTTCAAATGGTACCAGAGAAATCAGTTCCCTGTTATGGCATATTGTCCTCAAGCCAAGGGATTTTTTGCTAAACTTGCACGAGGTGATGCGGCAAAAAATCTTCCCGAGGGTCAGTTTACCAGCACTGCCAATCTTGCAAGACTCGCTCGTGTAAAACAGCTCAGCGAGAAAGAGGGTATCCCCGCTGCCGTGATACCGCTTGGTTATCTGAATAGTCAGCCTTTCTTTGTCAGCTCGGTTTTCGCCGCTTCAAAAGCATGGCAGATAGACGAAGACATGACTGCGCAGGATCTTACATTCGACTATAAGACTATTGCCTTCCTTGAAAATATACTTTAATTTTCATACACAAATATATTGTATTAAGATCCATAACACGATAAATTACCGTTGTTATGGATTTTCTATAATATAAACAGCTGCGTCCCCGCTAATGACTTTTTGAAAACATAGCTTTAAATAATTATTCAACCCCCTTGCTTAAGTCCGATTTCACTGATTTGAGGAGATATTATGAAAAAAATATATTTCTGGGAACCGTGGTTCTTTATTTTCTTTGGCGTATTCCATCTTCATCGTATATGGGGACTTATAGACAGAAATTCGTATGCTGAATTCTGGCTTGGGATACTTGGTGACAAGGGATTACTATATTTTTCTATCATGAGTATTCTTGCTTTTCTTTGTATAACAGGCATTATAACATTCATAAAAAACAAAGACCACAATTACATTTGGCGTTGGATATATTTTTTCGGAGGCGGATATCTGTTATTTGACCTCTTCGCAATTGAAGCAGGTCTTGGATTTTGGAACAGCTTACTGTCAAAAATGTTCGATATAAATAACCCATACTGGAACATTATCTGGTCATTCTTTGTACTATTAGGCTGCATAGTTTTTATTTTAGGTATAATTCTTTTTAAAAAACGGCGTGTACAAAACAATATCTGAGTTTATTTTTTTGTAAACAATGCGGCTCCATTAACAGTATCAGTACACAGACAGTTTTTATTTTCTGAAAAAATATTTCTGCACAATAATATATCGATATAACTTGCCATAAAAGATAACATAAACCATATTATTGAAAACAGCAAACATATCTGCCCGTCAATATTAAATAACATATCTGTATAGTCCCATATTTTCATGTTCAGGCCTATGTTTAATATTTCGCCTGTAATAAATTCCGCACCTGTAATGAAATATGCTGATATTATAGAATGAAACAAAACTCTTGTTACACTGCTGACATTTTTATTTATCATATGGATAAATAACATGGCCGATCCGCTTATAACACCCATGGATATATGGGTAAATCCTCGGCCGATATCTTCTAATAAGCCATATATAAAAGCCCCTGAAACGAATAAAGTCAGGGGCTTCAGTATTTTCTTTATATAAATATCAAAAACCACCGCATCTTACAAGATCAATTACTTATATTATGTGCGGTTTTCAAGATCAGATTCAAAAGATCAGACCTGCCAGCTGTTAAGATATTTTTCCTGTTCATCGGTAAGTCTATCTATTTCAACACCCCAGAATGAGAGCTTGCGGCGTGCAACTTCATTATCGATCTCAGACGGAACAGTGATGATCTTTTCAGTCAAAGCATCCTTGTTCTTTACAAGATAAGCGGCTGAAAGTGCCTGTATAGCAAAAGACATATCCATGATCTCCGCGGGGTGACCGTCGCCTGCAGCAAGGTTAACAAGTCTTCCCTCACCTATCACAAAGATATTTCTTCCATCGGACATCCTGTAACCCTGAATATTGTTTCTTGCTTCATATTCTTCAACAGCAAGTTCTTTAAGTCTTGCAACAGCTACTTCACAGTCAAAATGACCGGCATTACATAAAATTGCACCATCTTTAAGATTATTAAAGCTGTTTTCGGTAATAACATCCTTGCATCCCGTAACAGTAACAAAGATATCACCTATCTTAGCTGCTTCTTCCATTTTCATGACCTTAAAGCCATCCATTACAGCTTCCATAGCCTTAACAGGATCGATCTCAGTTACTATCACTGAAGCTCCGAGGCCTTTTGCTCTCATGGCAACGCCCTTGCCGCACCAGCCATATCCTGCAACAACTATGTTCTTTCCGGCAACGATCAGATTTGTGGTACGGTTGATACCGTCCCATACAGATTGTCCGGTTCCGTATCTGTTGTCAAACAGATACTTGCATCTTGCATTATTCACAAGTACCATTGGAAATTTAAGCTCATTTGCTTTATTCATTGCTATAAGTCTTATAATTCCTGTAGTTGTTTCTTCACATCCTCCGATAACATTCGGGATGAGTTCAGGATATTCATTATGTATCATATTTACAAGGTCTCCGCCGTCATCTATGATTATGTTCGGGCCGATCTTTACTACTTCAGAGATATGACGATGGTATTCCTCGGGTGTTGAAGCGTGCCATGCAAATACATTCAAACCATCATGAACAAGTGCAGCTGCAACATCATCCTGAGTAGAAAGCGGATTGCTGCCGGTAACATACATCTCGGCACCGCCCGCTGCAAGGACTTTGCACAAATATGCAGTCTTTGCTTCAAGATGCACAGAAAGTGCAACTTTAAGCCCTGCGAAAGGTTTGTCACGTTCAAATTCAGCACGAATGCTGTTGAGTATATCCATATTGCGATTTACCCACTCGATTTTTCTCGCACCTGATTCCCATAAATTAATATCTCTTATCTCACTCATAAATATACATCCTTTCAGCTATTACTAAAGCTTTTGTTTGACCTCATCAGGAAATAGTCTTGGGTTTCTTTTGCGGTTTCTCTTCCTTAGGTGCCGGAGCTTCCTCTCCCATATCTTCAAATACTGCATCATCCTCAGTCTTGAGATAATCGAATTCGGGATTATCCTCACCTCTCTGATCGTAATAAGGCTGTATAACATACTTTCTTATGACAGGATAGCAGTTAAAACAACTTACAAAGCATAAGAAAGAAAACGGCCAGAAAAGGATAAGCATAATGGAATACGGAAAGAACAGAAAACAAATAAACAACACGATAAGCCATACAAGAAATGTCCATAAAGTTTTCTTCAGACCAAGAGTTACAAGAAATAAAGAATTCTTGATTATCTGTCTTAAACTCAGATTGGTAGAAACGATCATAAGATAAATGTAAAAATGCATAAGAAAGAAAACAACAGCAAAAGCAAGACATAATATAAGAGCAGCATACATCATTTTCTGTGTTTCGGCCCATTTTGAATAGGATGGTATCGCAACCGAGAATCCTACAAGAAAAAGCATATCTATAATGCCCATAGCAAAGCCTTGCTTAAAGTTATTTTTGAATGCGTCCCAGTAATCAGACCACATAAAAGCATTCCGTTCCTGAGACCAGTTCCTTGCAACTTTAGTCATAGCACAGGTTGCGGGTCCAAAAGTGATTATAGGCAGAATAGATATCAGATATAAAAGATTCAGTGCAATAAGCTTCCAGAAGCGTCTTCCATATACTTCGGTGAATTTAAAAATTCCCTTTTTCTCCATTGGAGCTTTTGGAATACCTCTTCCGGGACGATCGTAGTTTCCGAATAATGACATTTCTTTCTCCTTAAAACTTTTTACTTTCCAGATGATCACGGTCACACTGATAGTATTATTGAAAGACCGCAATCAATCAACGAACAAACAGATAGCATTGCAGCATAAACAGAAAATCTTACAGCATAAGTCCTGACTCTTAAAAAAAGTCCGTCTGCCAAACGGTCTGTGAAACAAAGACGAAACAGCCTTTCAGACAGAAAAAAAGATTCCCTTGCAGCTATGATTATAACGATCAAAGAGATGAACATACCGGGGAAGACCGCTGCTATGCAAGGCAAATCAGACCCGGAAAGACCGTTGCCGTATATGCTTATAAGTACTGTACCGCAGGAAAACCCTTTGATAAAAATCAGCAATGCCTGTACCGGCTGAGATAATGCTCCGAATCCAAGGATAAAAGCTGTTATCAAAAAAACAACATTCGATTTAAGCGAATCAAAAAGAACAGCTGATACTTTTTCACTGTAACTGATCCCAAACATTTCGTGATGAAAAAACAGGATTTTGTCACAAATTCTGTTTTCTGAATAAAGATAACAAAATATACCAAAAGCACATCCCAAAATTGCGAAGGAAACAAGAAAATAAAAGATCAAAAGATTTTTTCTGCTTTTACTGCTGGATACATTTCCTGACTGCATATACATCCCTCCGATGTAATAATATGCAGTCAAAACTAAAATAATTACTTAGAAAGCTCATAAGCTCTCTTTGTGCAAGCTTTGCAGCAATTCATAACTGCATCATCAAGGCCGCCTGCTCTGAGCTGTTCAAGTCCGGCGATAGTAGTGCCGCCTTTCGATGAAACCATTTCAATGAGTTTATCAATTGAATTGCCGCTGTCAGTTATCATTTTTGCTGAACCGATAAGCGACTTTGCAAAAAGCTTTGTTGCAACATCTGCATTTATGCCTACACTTTCGGCGTATTTGATGAAAGACTGAGCATAAAGATAGATAAATGCAGGAGATGAACCATTAATAGCAATTATCTCTTTCATTTTATCTTTAGGTATAACAGAGTAGATGCCGCAAGCACCAAAAATGCCGCATACCTCTGCAAACTCTTCATCACTAACGCTGTCCGCCTTAGATAAGGCTGTTGCACCCTCGCCGAGAAGAAGGGGTGTATTGGGCATTACAAGTATAACTTTAGCACCGCTTATTGTTTTTGAAGCGATGTAATCATCAGTTATACCTGCGCAAATAGAAACTATGACGGTATCTTTTTCAACAGCATCTGATATTTCTTCAAGAACTTCATCAAGCTGCTGAGGTTTTATTGCAAGAAATACATATTTTGATGACTTTACAACTTCAGCAGCATCGCTGCAAGCCTTTGCACCGAGTCCCTCTGCTCTTTCAAGAGCGGGACCATAGCTGTCATAAGCGTATAGTTCAGCATCAATAGAGTCACAGCCAACTATGCCTTTCATAATAGCATGACCCATATTTCCTGCTCCAATAAAACCAACTTTTATCATAAGAACATATCCTTTCCTGTAACTGAAATACATTAATATTATAAAACAAAACTCACAAATAATCAAGCGTTTTTCAGCGTTTTCAATAAAAATTCACTTTTACTCTCACAAAACGAACAAAACTGTCCGTTTTATCGGACAGTTTTGGAACATTACCAGTTCATATCTTTTTTTATCTCAGCGATCAGAACATCAGCTGCCTTAGAATTTGTGACCACTGTAGGATGATAATCAACAACTCTTCCATCAGTTTCAAGCTGCTCATCAAACTCAAAAATCGCTACTCTGTCATCACCTGTCTCTGAAATATATTTTTCAGCACCGCATTTCACTGCAGGAAAGATCCTTTGACCCATTATGCCAACACAGCAAATGATCAATGCTTTCTTATCAGCATTTCGTACCTGCTTTAAAAATTCAGAATACGCATCAGAGAACTCCTTTTGCTTTGATTCATCATCAAGACAGTAACTATCGTCATTTGTCCCAAGATTTATAACAACAACATCGGGAGAAAATCTTGAATGATCCCATTTGACATCGGATGGATATATCTTATCAGCAAACTTATGATAGGAAAAACCGCATCCGTCAAAATACTGCGGAATGGTCTGTGAAGAAATCTTTTCACCGTTTGCGGTATATCCTGAAATTATCCCATAACCACTCATACAAACAAAACTATAGTCAGCATCCAATGCAGAAGCAGTCTTGTATGCATACGTTTTAGTAACATCTTCTGTAGCGGTTGAAAAAACATGGCTCAGATCTTCATCATCCAAAGCATATCCGCAGGTTATAGAATCACCTATAAACTCTATTTTTCTTTCTTTTGGATCAGCCGGTCCTATAACAGCATCATTATCAGCAGACAGTTCCGTTATCCCAAATGTAGACATGGCTGATTCCGACAGCTTAACAATGCGTATTTCGTTACTGACTTCAACTTCTGAATCGATCACATCAACTGTCATGGACTTTTCATCGATCATAATGTCTTTTATTCGTTTATTATCCAGGTATATACCGACTCTTGCGTGATTTGATGCATCCTCAAAGACACCTGAATCCCCTGCCAATTCTATCTTCAGGCGTTTTCCTCTGAATTTAAAACTGATGCCTGTTCCGGATAAGCCGCACCAAATGCCATCGTCTATAAAAACAGTTCTTCCCAAGTATTTTACATTTTCTTCATTAAGAGCAATTTTTTTCATCAAAACTTCTCCTCTTCCGTTATTTGATACATTTTGCATTTTATTCAAACTGCATCCGCAAAGCAGTGCAGTTATAATCGAAGTTATCAAGAAATACCGCAGTATCCGCATAAAATCACTTGCCTTGTAATTCTTTTTGACATTATAACACACTAAACATGAATTATAACGCAGAACCTATAAATAAAATATTAACATTTTATATATTTCATCTTTTGGGCTAATATGATATAATAAAATAGTATCAATAATTGATGAAAGGAATGGATCATCTTATGGGAATGACAATGACTCAGAAAATTCTGGCTGCTCATGCCGGACTTGATGAAGTTAAACCCGGACAGCTCATCATGGCAGATCTTGATTTCGTTTTAGGAAATGATATCACATCGCCTGTAGCTATCAATGAATTTAAAAAAGCAGGTTTTACCGATGTCTTTGATAAGGAAAAGGTAACAATGGTCATGGACCACTTTGCGCCTAACAAAGACATCAAGGCAGCAACACAGTGTAAGCAGTGCCGTGATTTCTGCGGCGAACACAGCATCACCAATTTCTACGATGTCGGAGAAATGGGAATAGAGCACGCTCTTCTGCCTGAAAAAGGTCTTGTCGGCCCCGGAGATTGTATTATCGGTGCTGACAGTCATACCTGTACTTACGGAGCACTCGGCGCATTCTCTACCGGTGTCGGTTCAACCGATATGTGCGCAGGTATGGCAAGAGGAAAAGCATGGTTCAGAGTGCCTTCAGCTATCAAATTCAACATTATCGGAAAACTGCCAAAGTATTCATCTGCAAAGGATGTAATACTCCATATAATCGGAAAGATCGGTGTTGATGGAGCACTTTACCGTTCAATGGAATTTTCAGGAGATGGTCTTAAGAATCTCACCATGGAAGACAGACTTTGTATGGCAAATATGGCTATTGAAGCAGGTGCAAAGAACGGTATATTCGCTGTAGATGAAGTTACACTTGAATATATCAAGGGTAGATTCAAGAGAGAATACAAAGTATTTGAAGCTGATCCCGATGCCGAGTATGATGAAGTATATGACATCGATCTCTCACAGATCAAGCCTACAGTTGCTTTCCCGCATCTTCCTGAAAATGCAAAGACATTTGATGAGTTCGGTGATATAAAGATCGACCAATCAGTTATCGGCTCATGTACAAACGGAAGGATCGAAGACCTCAGAGCGGCAGCAGAGATCCTTAAGGGCAGACATATTGCTAAAAACGTTCGATGCATCGTCATCCCCGCAACTCAGGATATATATATAAAAGCAATGGAAGAAGGGCTTTTAAAGATATTTATCGAAGCCGGATGTGCAGTATCTACGCCTACCTGCGGTCCCTGCCTTGGCGGATACATGGGTATACTTGCAAAAGGCGAACGTTCTATAGCTACAACAAACAGAAACTTTGTCGGAAGAATGGGTCACCCCGAAAGTGAAGTATATCTCGCTTCTCCTTATGTGGCAGCAGCATCTGCAGTGACAGGAAAAATTTCACAGCCAAGTGAAATAATGAACTAAGGAGCAAAATATGATCAAACATATCATAATCTGGGATCTTAAGCAGGAACTCAGCTCAGAAGAAAAAATAGAAGCAGCTGCTAAAATAAAGCATGACCTTGAAATGCTGGTCGATAAGATCGGTGGTATCAAAGAACTAAAGGTCATCACAGAACTGCTTTCATCATCTAATGGCAGCATCATGCTTGACAGCACTTTTGATGACGAAAATGCTCTTGATGAGTATGCTGTTCATCCTGAGCACTTAAAGGTCAAAGAATATATTTCCACTGTCGTATGCAGCAGGAAATGCGCAGATTACATAATTTAACAGAAAGGCTTGATATCAATGAAAGCAAAGGGTATTGTACATAAATACGGCGATAATGTTGATACAGACGTTATCATTCCCGCAAGATATCTTAATACATCAGACCATAAAGAACTCGCTTCACACTGTATGGAAGATATAGATATCAACTTTGTAAAAAATGTTAAAGCAGGAGACATAATGGTAGCTCATGAGAATTTCGGATGCGGTTCTTCAAGAGAGCACGCTCCTATCGCAATAAAAGCAAGCGGTATCTCGTGCGTTATAGCTGCGACATTTGCCAGAATATTCTACAGAAACGCAATCAACATCGGACTCCCTATTATTGAATGCCGTGAAGCAAGCGAAAAAATCGAAGCAGGCGACGAAGTTGAGATCGATTTTGAATCGGGTGTAATAACAAATATCACCAAGAATGAGACATATCAAGGACAGGCTTTCCCCGAATTTCTGATCAACATCATAAATAAAGGCGGCTTGCTCAACTCGCTTAAATAAAGTGCGATCCTGATAACAGACAAAAACCCCCGAGAGATACATTCTCCCGGGGATTTCTGTTGATAGGAAAAGTAAGGAAAGTAAAATGAAAAAGTAGAAAAATTCAAATGATTATTTGCTCATGCTTTCTTTAAGATCAACAAAATCCGCTATGAGCTTGACAGCACCATCAATGCCGACCGTCGACGAATTGACAGTCAGATCATAATTTGAGGCAACGCCCCATTTTGAATCAGTATAATATTCATAATAATTTGCACGGCGTTTATCAGTCTTTCTGATAAAATCCTCTATCTTTGTTTTTTCTATATCATACCGTTCTGCTATACGGCGCTTTTTTTCAAACATATCACCGGTAACAAATACTGAAATACAGTTTTCATTATCGCCGAGAACATAATCAGCACATCTGCCAACTATAACACAGGGCGACTGACCAAGTTTCTTGATAGTATCAAACTGAGCAAGAAATATCTTATGATTAAGCGGCATTTCAGGATTCAGCCTGCCGTCAGCTGTCATGGGATAAGTTCCCATAACAAGTGAATACAGAAAACTGTTGCTGACACTTTCATCATGCCTTACAAAAAGATCTTCGCATATTCCGCTGTGCTTTGCTGATTCTTCAAGCAGTTCCTTATCATAAAAAGGGATACCATAAAATTCTGATAAACGCTTTCCGATCTCTCGACCGCCGCTTCCGAATTCACGTCCGATTGTAATTACGCTTTTCATGACAAGTCACCTCTTTTACAAGTTTTTAATACTTTGTCTATATATATTATATCACAGCTTTTGTATTTTGTACACAATTTTTCGCAAAAAAGTTGTACGAATTTTAGTGAGTTTAATTGGCTAATTTGACAATATATATCAATTTAGTTTTTGATAATACAACTTAATGTCGCCTAAACAATACAAATTTGGCAATGAGTTACAAATATCTCATCATAAAATTGTGATTTCTGATATAGAAATAATGATGAATATTTGATATAATAATTCTATGAGTGTATAAATTACACAATAGATATTAACGGAGATAAGACCATGGCACATTCATATATTTATAAAAAAATATTTATAGCGATCGTTTTAGGAGCAGTTGCTATTTCAGCGGGCAGCTGTTACCTGCTTCCGGATGAAGAAGAAGTACTTCCCGCTCCTACAGTGAAAGCTACAGAAATCAAATATACGACTGTAAAAGCTAAGAGAAAAGATATAGAGAAAAAAATCGTAGCCAGCGGTACAGTAACAAGTGAAAATAAGTATAACGTATCCTATGAAAAAGAAGGCGGCACGATAAGCGAATTCTACATACATACCGGCGATAACGTAAAAAAAGGTGATAAGATATGCCTTCTTGAAACAACTGAGATCGAATATCAGATCAAACTCAAGGAGCTGGACAGAAAACGCGCTTTGCTCAACACTTATGTTCTGCTTGAAAAAGATTGTACTCAAGCAGAATATGACCGTGCGTATGTTGATGTCGAACTCCTTGATATTGAACTTGAGAAACTATACAAACAGCGCGACGGAGCTTTATTGACCTCACCGGCATCAGGTACAGTTTGTGCTATGGCTGATATCAGAGTCGGTGACTATGCTTCTCCCGGTCAGACAGTTGCAACAATAATGAAAACTGAAAATCTGTATATTCCTGTAAAGCCGACTGATCTTACTGCTTTTTCTATGGGTCAGGAAGTTCAGATAAGAATAGATGATGAGTATTATACCGGAGAAGTATTCATGAATCCCGAGGAATTATCGGAATATAAGAAAACAAAGAAAGAAAAACACGAGAAAAGCGAAGAAGGCGAGATAGAATTTGAAAATGACACGATATACGTTCGTTTCAAAGACGAAGCGCCAACCAATACCGTTGGTCAGCTTGCTGATATAATCCTGGTCCAGGAACGCTCAGAAAATGCTATCGTTGTTTCAAACAATCTGATAAAAGACCTTGACGGAGAAACGGTGATCTATGTTTTAAAAGACGGCGAAAAAACAGCCGTTCCTGTAGAACTTGGCATGAAAACAGGATCTCAGACCGAAGTTATATCCGGTATCAGTGAAGGCGATGAGCTTATAATACGCTGATATAATAAGGAGAGTTCAGATGTTCACTTTATTGATGCGTAAGATGCGCAATACAAAATGGATGGTGCTTTGCCTGCTAATAGGCTTTATAATGGCATCAGCAATGACAAGCACTATTCCTATATATATGAATGCATCTCTTCAAAGGATGCTGACAAAAGATATGGAATCTTTCCAACATGAAAATGATATTTTTCCGGGAATATATTATACCGAACACACCATTGAAATGGATATCCCGACCGAAGAGCAGCTTGAGGACATATCTAATGTTGAAAATATGACTGAAAACGGCTTTGAAGATATAGACTGCCCTTCAAAACTAAAGAAGGAATATATTGCAGACAAGTATCTTGCCTTCAAAGGCAGCGGAGCAGAAAATCTACCATCAAAGTTCACACTCGGAGGCATGAGTGAACTTGCAGAAAATTCAAAGATCATCAGCGGTCGTATGTTTAAAAACAGCGAACGCAGTGATGATGTCTATGAATGTGTAGTTTCTGCTGAATGCTTAAAGGAATCAAAACTGGAAATCGACAAAGTATATGAGCTCTCAAATTCATTTGGTTCTGACAAACAGATCAAAATACAGATCGTCGGAGTGATCGATGTAATTGAAGACTCGGGAGAATATTGGTCTGATGGCATAGAAAAATACAAATCAGTCTTGCTTACAGATCTTGACACTGTAAAAAATGACCTCATCAAAAATGGTCTTATAAATGCATCGTATATATCTGTCAGATATATAATGGACTATTCAAAGATGAATATGAATTCTATCGGCACATTGTCACAAAGATTATCTGAGCAGAAACGCTTATATGATGATAACAAAATATCATTTGAAATGCCTGCGGCTGAAATACTTGAGGATTATGCCGACAGATCCTCTCAACTCAAAAAAACTCTCTGGCTTCTGCAGATACCTGTTATGCTTATGATACTTGTATATCTGTTTATGGTATCACAACTTAATATTGAGCAGGAAAAAAATGAGATAGCTGTTTTCAAAAGCCGAGGTGCCGGCAGAGGCCAGATAATCCGTATCTATGCGCTTGAATCATTATTCATCGGAATAATAACATCAGCAATATCACCGTTTGTAGGAATGGGTCTTTGCAAAATGCTTGGTGCTTCAAACGGATTCCTTGAGTTTGTTAACAGAAAAGCATTACCGATACATATTGCTGCAGACTCATTTATCTATGCAGGTGCAGCGGCTGCAGTTTTCTTTTTTACAACCATGCTTCCGATCATCCCGGCTACAAAAATAACAATTGTCGAGCATAAACAGTCTAAAGCCAAGAAACGAAAACTGCCTTTATGGGAAAAACTGTGTATCGACTTTATTCTTGCAGGCGGTTCTCTTATCTGGCTGTATCTTTATACAAAACAACAGAATAAGCTTGCACAAGACGGTATAACCGACAGTGAAGCAGCAATGAATCCAATGTTATTCATTGCATCGGCCGCCTTTATCGCAGGATGCGGATTGTTTATCATAAGAATACACCCCCTGATCATCAGATTGATTTCAAAACTAATGAACAGGGTCCTTTCACCTGCGGCATATATATCATTCAATAATATAGGACGAACAGCAACAGGTAAAGAAAGATTCCTTATGATCTTTCTTATACTCACTGTTTCATTAGGCCTGTATTTTGCTAACACAGCACGTGCACTCAACAGAAATGCGGAAGAACGTGTAGATTACAGCGTTGGTGCGGATGTTGTAATGCAGGAACAGTGGCGAAATTCTGCCTCAAATAAGAACTCCTCTACAGCCGATGGATCGTCTGTGCCTCAGGAAGGTGCTGCTGTTTCTATGAATGAGACTGCAAATGAAAATGAAAATTCAGATGAAGATACCGAAAATAGTTCAGAAGAAGATGATATACTCTATACTGAGCCGCCTGTCGAAAGATTTGAAAACTTGACCGGTGTAAAAAATATATCCAAAGTACTGATCAGAGATTTTATTACGATAAGAAATGATCAGATGAAAGTGCCTCAAAACGTCAAAGATGCACCTGTTTATGGATATCTGAACAAAAAGAAAAATGAAGAAAAGAAATCCAAAACACTTACCGCAACGGATAATGTCACTCTTATGGCTCTTGAACCGGGTAATTTTTCCAAAGTGTGCTGGTGTGACAGCAGACTGCTTCCGGTACATATAAATTATTATCTGGATGCACTAAGCAGTTTTCCGCAGGGAGTCATTCTATCAAGCGCCTTTGAGTCATATGGTCTTAAACATGGTGATACTGTTGAGATCAAATACGGAGGAAATGAATCATTCTACGCTACAGTTATAGCATTTGCAGATTACTGGCCGTCAATGAATCCATATAGAAAAGCAAAAGACGGCTCTTATATGAATTTTGCTATAATGAACTTTGATTATGTAAAAATCATGACCAAGACCGAGCCTTATCAGATATGGGCTTCACTTGACGATAATACAACAACCGAAGAGCTTTATGATTCAATTGAAACAGAAGGTATCGATTTGACTATGATACGCTCTGCACGACAAGAGATAATAACCGAAAAGAATGATCCGATGCTTCAGGGAATGAACGGAGCGCTGACACTTGGCTTTATAGTTATAATGATAATGTGCATAATCGGATTCCTGATGTACTGGATAATCTCTATCAAAAACAGAACACTGCAATTCGGCATACTGCGTGCTATGGGTATGAAATACCGTGAGATAATTGCTATGATAATATACGAGCAACTGCTTACATCAGGCACAGCTATATTCTCAGCTATTTTCATAGGCGGAATAGCCAGCAAGCTTTATGTGCCTTTGTTCCAGTATCTGTACACTGTAGAAAAGCAAGTCCCCGGATTCGTGGTCATACCTCTTCGCTCTGATTATATCAAGCTATACACGATAATACTTATCATGCTGATGCTGTCTTTTATAATACTTGGTATACTTATAAAGCATATCAATATTTCAAAGGCTTTAAAACTTGGTGAAGACTAAGACTAAAAATACTCCACAGAGCATTAAACTCTGTGGAGTATTTCATTCTATTCAATATTGTCAGAATAAACTTTATCAGTACATTCCGCCGCCCATACCGCCTGCAGCAGCTGCCATAGCAGCGTCAGCAGCAGGATCCTTGATATCAGCGACCAGGCTTTCGGTAGTAAGTACCATTGCAGCTACAGAAGCAGCGTTCTGAAGAGCGCTTCTTGTTACCTTGGTAGGATCAACGATACCCTCGGGGATCATGTCAACGTACTCTTCAGTGTATGCATTGAAGCCATAGCCGACCTTTCTGGAACGAACGATCTTATCGATGATAACGCTTCCTTCAAGACCTGCATTAGCAGCTATCTGTCTTACAGGCTCTTCAAGTGCCTTGAGAACAATAGCAGCACCTGTCTTCTCGTCACCCTCAAGCTTATCAAGAACAGCCTGAACAGCGGGGATAGCATTTACAAGAGCGGTACCGCCGCCTGCTACTATACCCTCTTCAACAGCAGCCTTTGTAGCAGCGAGAGCATCTTCAACTCTGAGCTTCTTTTCCTTCATTTCAACTTCAGTAGGTGCGCCGACCTTAATTACTGCAACACCGCCCGAAAGCTTAGCAACACGCTCCTGCATCTTCTCTCTGTCGAAATCGGAAGTGGAATTCTCGATCTGAGCCTTGATGTTGGAAACTCTTGCCTTAATCTCATCACTCTTGCCTGCGCCGTCAACGATTATGGTGTTCTCTTTCTGAACAACCACCTGACGAGCCTGACCGAGCATATCAACTGTAGTTTCTGAAAGCTCAAGTCCGAGGTCAGAAGTTATTACCTGACCGCCTGTGAGGATAGCAATATCCTGAAGCATATCCTTTCTTCTGTCACCGAATCCGGGAGCCTTTACAGCTACGCAAGTGAATGTGCCTCTCAGCTTGTTGAGTATGATAGTAGAAAGTGCTTCGCCCTCAACATCCTCAGCAATAATAAGGAGCTTTTTGCCCATCTTAACGATCTGCTCAAGAAGCGGGAGAAGTTCCTGAATATTTGTTACCTTCTTATCGGTGATAAGAATAAGTGCATCATCAAGTACAGCTTCCATCTTATCGGTATCTGTAACCATATAAGGTGAAAGATATCCGCGGTCAAACTGCATACCTTCAACAACTTCGCTGTAAGTTTCAGCTGTCTTTGACTCTTCTATAGTGATAACACCGTCAGCGGTAACTTTATCCATAGCCTCAGCAATGAGCTTGCCTACTTCCTCGTTAGCTGAAGAAACAGTAGCAACTCTTGCAATATCCTCGCTGCCTGCTATCTTCTTTGAGTTCTCAACTATGCTTGCAACAGCGGCATCTACAGCTGCAGACATACCCTTTTTAACTATCATAGGATTAGCACCTGCAGCTATATTCTTCATTCCCTCACGGATAAGTGCCTGAGCAAGAAGTGTTGCAGTTGTAGTACCATCACCTGCAGCGTCGTTTGTCTTGGTAGCAACTTCCTTTACAAGCTGTGCACCCATATTCTCAAAAGGATCGTCAAGTTCGATCTCTTTAGCAATCGTAACACCATCATTGGTTATCAGCGGTGCACCGAATTTCTTATCAAGAACCACATTTCTGCCCTTAGGTCCTAAAGTGATCTTAACAGTATCAGCAAGCTTATCTATACCGGCCTGAAGAGCCTTTCTTGCCTCTTCACCGTATCTTATGTCCTTAGCCATAATAAAACAACCTCCAATTATATTGTATTATTCAGATTATCAGTCAACTACAACAGCAAGTATATCAGACTGTTTAAGAATAGTATATTCTTCGCCGTCAAGCTTAACTTCAGTGCCGCTGTATTTAGAAGCGAGCACTTTATCTCCTACCTTAACATACATCTTAACTTCGTTTCCGTCAACGATTCCACCTTCACCAACAGCAATAACTTCTGAAACCTGAGGCTTTTCTTTTGCTGCACCTGGAAGAATGATTCCACCCTTAGTTGTTTCTTCAGCTTCGACCTGCTTAACAACTACACGGTCAAGTAACGGTTTGATTGTCATTTGAGATCTCTCCTTTTCATATCAAAAATATAATTATCATATACGCAAGATGCCCTGCAAAGTATAATTAGCAGATAAGCATCTAAAGTGTTAGCACTCTTGCTCTTTGAGTGCTAATTATATTTTAGCACCTTTTCAGAAAAATGCAAGAGATATTTGTCATCTTACAGAAAATTTGTAGATATAAACAAATTGAAATCTCGGTCCGATGATAATTTGTGCAGAATTCTGCTTAATATCGTCTTTGTATAAATTATATCATAAAATTATCTATCAGACTATTGACAAATAATACATTATATAGTAAAATATAATTTAAGGAAGGATATATAGATACCATATGATGTTGCTATGTCAAAAATAAACGCAAAGTATAGCGCTTTTTGTATTTTTTTGTTTATATTGATAGTTTTTTACGATTTACAATTTGTTAACATAATTTCATATGAATATTCAACAATTCTGTTTGTGAATTTGTTATAATATAGGTATTAATTATAAAAATAGTATAGTAAAGTTTATAATTGGCGTTTCCAACACAACTTAAAAACTATAACCATTTTTGTTTACGTTTGTGGTTCTATCCGCAAACACCGTAATGAGGAGGAATTTGAAATGTCATTAGGCAGAGTACTTGTCGTAGACGACGATAAAAATATTTGTGAGCTTCTTAGGTTATACCTTGAGAAAGATGGATATGGTGTTATTCTTGCACATGACGGTGAGGAAGCTATCGTCAAGTTCAATGCACTTAAACCTGACATCATCCTTCTCGACATCATGCTTCCCGGCATCGATGGTTGGCAGGTATGCCGTGAGATAAGAAAGAAGTCTAATGTTCCGATAATCATGATCACTGCTAAGCAGGAGACTTTTGATAAGGTCCTCGGTCTTGAACTCGGTGCAGACGACTATGTTGTAAAGCCTTTCGACACAAAGGAAGTCATTGCAAGAATCAAAGCAGTATACCGCAGAGTCGGTCAGTCATCAAGCGAGGCTGAGGTCAAGGAAGTTAAGTACGATAAGCTCTCTGTCAACATGACAAGATATGAGCTTAAGGTTAACGGACAGGTTCTCGATACTCCTCCGAAGGAGCTTGAACTTCTTTTCCATCTTGCTTCTAATCCTAATCGTGTATATACAAGAGATCAGCTTCTTGATGAAGTATGGGGCTTTGAGTACTACGGTGATTCCAGAACCATTGATGTTCATGTAAAGAGACTTAGAGAAAAGCTTGAAGGCGTATCCGATCAGTGGTCGCTCAAGACCGTTTGGGGTGTCGGATACAAATTTGAAGTAACCGAGAATAATGATTAATCGGAAAAGTCTCTTATATAAATACTTTTTGATTTGTACGGCAGTAATACTGATAAGCTTCATATGCTTGGGCGCAGTATTACTGCTTATTTCTTCCAATTATTTCAGTGGTCAAAACCAGGAAATGATAAAAAAGAGTGTAGCTAATATTACCAACAGTATTTCAAACACTATGATGAGTACACCCGAAAAATGGAAGACTCCAACACAAATCAAACTCAATGAATACTCAAAAAATTCAGGCACTGATATGATAGTGTTCTCTAATGACGGTTCTATTGTAATCTGCTCTTCTCTGTCGGAAGATATAGAAGGATTGAAATACAGAGTTCTTAACAAAGAGATCATGGATCTGTACGGGAGCGACCCCACTTCTGTAGGTACTGATTTTGACGGGTTATTTGATAAAGAAATATCTACTATCGGGCAGAAATTCAAAGGAAACGGTCCGGAATATATTCTGATAGCTATTCCCAGTTCTACTTCTAATAACCATTACACAAGAGATATCATGGAGATCTTCACGCTGTCCGCTGTTATAGTCTTGATAATCTCGCTGGTAATTATATATCTTACAAGCATTAAAATCACTGCTCCTATCCATGAAATGGCAGATGCAGCTCAAAAGATAGGCCGCGGAGATTTTGATATCCAGCTTCCTGAATATGCAGAAAGTGAATATAATGACCTTGCTTCAGCTTTCAACGAAATGGCTTCTTCGCTAAAAAGCTATGATACCATGAGAAACAGTTTTATAGCAAATGTTTCTCATGAGCTTAGAACACCAATGACTTCAATAGGCGGATTCGTCGACGGTCTGCTTGATAATACTATTCCAAAAGAAGAACAGAAGCACTATCTGAAAATCATTTCATCTGAAGTACACAGACTAACGCGTCTTGTCAGGTCAATGCTTAACCTTGCCAAGATCGAAGCCGGAGAATTAAAACCAAACTTTTCAAACTTCTCTGTTCTTGATCCTATCGTAGACACGCTTGTGACTTTTGAAAAAAGACTTGAAGAGAAAAATATTGAAGTTCGTGGCCTCGATACCGATAAACGATACAATCTCTGGGCTGACTGTGATCTGATACATCAGGTAGTATATAACCTTCTTGAAAATGCAATTAAATTTGTTGATCCGGGAGGATATATCAGTTTCCATTTTGAAGAAGTAGGTTACCTTACCGTAATATATATAAGAAATAGCGGTGAAGGACTGTCACAAGAAGAACTGTCTCTTGTATTTGATCGTTTCTATAAAACTGATAAATCAAGAGGTATAGACGCTACCGGTGTAGGATTGGGTCTTAATATAGTCAGATCCATCATTAAACTTCATGGCGGAAAAATACAGGTTCGTTCTGTATTGAACGAATATACGGAATTTATGTTTTCACTTCCTAATAAGGATATAACCTGATAACAGAATCAGAAAGGTCAACTATGGATGAATTCAATACAAAGGACAACAACATTATTGATGAACCTATAGAAAAGGTCATCACAGATATTCCGGATATCATCAAAGATGATAAAGAAACTATAAAAGACACGGAAAGACTTCAGTATATTAATTTTACTCCGCCTTCACCTTCAGATGATAATTTTTGGGAAGAAGTCACTGCAGCTAAAAGAAAGTTTTCTCCGCGCATACTTCTCTCTGTTATGATCCTGGTGCTGCTGATATTTATGATCTTCTCCTACATTTTCGCATTGCAAAGAGGTAAGGGCTGGATATCATCACTGATCGGCAAAAAAGATAATATCAGTTTTACTCTTCCTATTGCCGAAACACCTGATCTTTCCAATAAATATCAAAACCCTGATGGTTCATACAATGCATCAGGTATAGCAAAAGCTGTGCTTCCGACTGTAGTTCAGATCAAAGTCTTTACTGAAAATGCAATAATGCCTTCAAGTCAGGGAAGCGGAATAATCATATCAGAAGACGGATATATTGTAACAAATGCTCATGTTGTTGCTGATTCTGATTTTGGAATAACAGTTATGCTGTATGACAAAACAGAGTATTCTGCCAAAGTCATAGGCGCAGATGACTCTACTGATATAGCAGTTCTGAAAATCGCAGGTAAAGATCTGACAGCAGCTCAGTTTGCAGATTCAGATACCTGTGAACTCGGGGACGATGTTGTTGCTATCGGGTCACCTGCCGGATATGAAAACAGCGTTACAAAAGGTATAATTTCAGGTCTTGACAGATCTATTCGAGCTGAAAACAGCGCTACTCCAATGAGTTGTATACAGATCGATGCTGCAATCAATCCGGGAAACTCAGGCGGCGCACTTTTCAATTCTTTTGGACAAGTAATAGGGATCACTTCTTCAAAACTTGTTGCTACAAGCTATGATAACATAGGTTTTGCTATTACCGTAAATTCTGCCAAACCCATAATAGAGGAACTGATCGAACACGGATACATTCCCGATAAAGGAAGAGTCGGTATTTATTACTATGCTATTTCAGAAGAAACAGCTAAGATGTATGGTATTGAAGCCGGAATATATGTTGCAGGCATAGATGAAGAATGCAATATCGCTAAAACAGATATTAAAGAGGGCGATATAATAACTGAGTTCAATGGTGAATCTGCTTCAAGCGAAAAGAAAGTAAGCGAGATACTTTCAAAAATGAAGGCCGGAGATAAAATGGTCTGCAAAGTATACAGACCCGAACTTGATGATGACAGTTCATTTATATCAGGCAAGGGCAAAACTTTCGAAATCGAATTTGAACTTGACTCAGACAAAACATCTATGATACGCGCTAAAGAAAAATCAAAAGAACAGGAACGTTCTGAATAAATAAAAACGCAGGTCAGTGAAACCGATCACTGCCTGCGTTTTTTCTTTATCCATAACAAAATCTACTAAAAAAGCATAAATCCAATATTATAGATCATCTGATATTTCATAGACCATCCCTAATTTCAAACCAATGATGACATTATGTTAACTGCTTTTCTTCCTTCCGGAAAGAATCTGCATAAAGCCCAGTCATGACACATTGGTTTTACATAAACCTTCATTGATACATTGCTTTTCTTAAGAATATCAATGTAATTCAATACATGAGGATAGAAAAGTTCATGCGAACCGCAGAACAAATAGATCTTTGGGAATCCCGAATAATCTATGTACTCAGGACTAATATCCGGACTATTCATAGGAACATCTCTACACCAGTTATCAGCAATAATATCATTCATTTTTACAGATAGTATCGGATCAAAAGGCTCCATTGCAAGTCTGATATTTCTTTCACATCCATTCTGCAGACCGCAAGCAGGAGAGATCACGAACAGTTTTGCAGGTTTTATCCTTGATCTGTATGTAAGACTCAGAATAAGATTTGCACCCGCACTGTCACCTATAAATGTAATATTCTCTGAAGAATATTTTTGCAAAAGATGTTTGTATATTTTTTCAAGCCATTTCAAAGCATATCTGACATTATATTTCGGTGCAAGAGGATAATTTGCAATATACACATCAGCTAAAGACTTTTCTGCGATCTTTGAAGCTGTATCATAATGCAGCCATGTCGCTCTGGCCATACCGCCTCCGCCAGGCAAAAAAAGAACTGCACGGTCTGATGAATAACCTTTATGCTTTGAAGATAGTTTATATACACTGAATCCATCAATGATGAATCTAACTGTTTTACAACGTTTCATTACTATCTTAGGTAAAGTTTCATTATCAGACAGTTTATCAGCACCTGCAAGCATAAAATTCTTAACGCTGACTTTTGGGAATCTGTTTAAAAAATAACAGATTCTTTCGGCAGCGACATATGAAAAACTCATTTTTTACCTCCAAACTAATAGTCTTATAATATAAGTTTAGCATATTTTTTCATAGTATTCAAGTGACCATACAGACTTCTTAATAATAGCACATCACCCTATTCTGTACTGTATCAAATAGAAAAGGCGTGTATACAAGTTCGCCGTCAAGTATACACGCCAATATATAATTTTACTTCAATTAATAATTTAACCCGTTATAATTTCTATAGATCAAGACCGTTCATATCTCAGAAGCCTTGCTGATGAAGCTGTAATATGCCTTTATCATTTGGCAAAGTTCGGGATTCTTTTTTCCATCGTAGTTCTTCAGCACAGAATAAATATAGCTCATAGCACTTACTTTTACAGTATACTTGCTTCCGAATTTTACGCTGAAAGAATCAGTATAGTTGGTATCATCTATGTTTGCCACTTCTACATAATAACTGTTACCGCTCTTCACAGGAGTGAGCTTTTTAGAGCCATACTTTACTGCAGGAACACTTTTTCCGGATGCAACTTTAAAATAGATCCTTAACGTAGTTTTATCCTTGAAAGAAAGTGATGCACCGCTAAAAGTAAAACCACTTGGAACATTACCGGATGTAGATGCCTTGTAAGATAAAAGATCTGATGCTTTGATATCATCTATAGCAAATGCATTGACATCAGGTACTATAGTCTGTGCAGACTTATTATAGATCTGTGTGAGCGCTCCATAATTACTGATCGCAGAAGCTAGATCAACATATGCTTCATCATATCCTGATGCATTCTTCTTCGCATTATCCAATACATCTTTGACAGAAACTGAGAATCCGTCCGTATTTTTGATATTACCATCTTCACCGCTGAATAAAACTTGTGAAATACCATTTTTATCACAAAGCTCAACAATGATATTTTTATCCATTTTTTTAGGTGCAGTGTATACATTGAATATATATCCGCTATCAGTTTTTATCATTTTGTCAAAGCTGATTTTAGATTTATTTCCATCTGCACCTTTGACAGAAACATAGCCGCCTTTTGATACAAGATCAGCTTCCGGCTCAATATAAAACTCAAGCCCGATATTTCCATCAGTCAATAATTCAGCAGAAATATAGTTTTCTGAAATTTCTTCACTGATATCAATGTCATCGTTGTCATTTTCGCAGATAACATCAGAAATAACAGGCATAGAACCTGCCTCTGAACCGGGAGCTTTAAGGTCTATATTCTTGCAGGCATAGTACACATAACCATTATCCCTCGCATACTGAGCTATATCAGATATAAGTGATCTATCAGGAGTATACTCCAGCATGTAAATATCCTTGCCCTTATTCTTTGCAGTTTCAATATAGTGGATGAAATAATCCTTGTCCTCTCCTTCACTCTTACGAGTATAGGTCACAGGATCGCCCCAAATGATCTCACTAAGAACGGTTTCTTGATTAATAGCATCAATAAGATCCGGATCATAACCGGTGCTTTCAAAATAATCCATGACATAAGTGTCACCGCCGTTAATAATTACTTCGGCATTAAGTTTCTTATAACTTTTGAGTATTGCAGTAACTCCATCAAAGATCTTTTTAGAATTCAAAGTTGAACCAAAAGTAGCTTTATACTCTTTAGCAGCTTTTTTATCTTCTTTTGCGATATAATATACATCAGTGTTATCAACAAAGAAACCGTCAATGCCTTTGTTCATAAGATCTGCTGCAAGAGCGCTCTGATACGTCTGCCATTCAGTTCTGGATACATCTACCCATCTTTCGCTTTCCCAGTTATCATAGTCATAAAAAGTAAGGTTTTTAAACTCTTTATAGTTATAATCCTTAAGAACACCTGTAACGTCACGATCATCTTCATAAGATCCAAGATCGATATAACTGTAAACAGTATGACCTGAATTTTTAAGAGACAATATCTCTTCTTTTGTAAAGCTCTGAGCATCAAGAACTATTGTCTTGTAAGGCTCCATATACTGAATATCCGATCCTTTATGAGCACCTAAAAAGACACCGTACTCATACTTAATATCAGATGCAGAAGCAGTGACATTCATGCTGCTTATCATACTGCACATGGTCAGGCATATGGCAGCAGCCTTAGATATACTGATTAATTTCACAGTACTATCCCTCCTAAAAAATAAACATCAAATGCGCGCAAAAAAACAAAACAGTTTGTATATACATTTAACATTATAGCACCGTGATATCACTGGAACGTCACAGAAACAGTATTTTGGGCATATTATTTTGTAAAATTTCTTTAAAAATTAATTTTTGAAGAGCTTAAATTTAGTCGCTCCTGACCAGGAACTAAACTGCTCCATGTACTCACCAAGACTTGATGTACTTATATCTTTTCCATCAAGATAATCATAATAATCACATTTAAGTTTATTGACATTTACACTGTAACATCCATGACTGTTATTGATAACATCAGATATTCCATAACGCGAAAATACAGTTCTTATATCATATATTATGTTTCTGATATAATTCTTTTTCTTTGGTGTATCTTCTTTTTCAGTCCATATCAGATATCTTAACTCTTCTTCAGATACTTCTGCACCTCTTTTATGAATAAGATAAGCAAGGACCTCCTTGCTGTCTTTACGCTCAAATTTCACAGGCTGTCCGCCATAAAAAACTTCAAATGGTCCAAAACACTGAACTTTCAATTGTCTTATGGGATACCTCAGATGATCTATAGCATCAACAAGTATCTCTTCACTGACGGGTTTAACAATATAACCGCTGACATAAAGATCAAGAGCATCAGCCTTGAATTCAGGATGACCTGTATAAATTATCACATTAAGATCCGGTTTTATCGCTGCAAGTTCTTTAGTCAGTGTAATGCCATCCATGCCATACATATCAACATCAACAAATGCTATTTCCACATCATGTTCTTTTACATATGCAAGTAATTCATCAGCATTCTGAACTCCCTCATGTATTCCCTCAGGATCAATTTTTGTCAGAAGTCTGATCAGAGCAGTTCGTGCAAATCTTTCGTCATCAACTGTAATTGTCTGCATAATTACCTCCCATAATTCTTAGGCAATTTGATCGTTATAAATGTTCCTTCATCACCACTTATTGTTTCAAGTGTTCCGCCGCACATCATAGCAAGACGCTTTTTTGAGTTTTCGAGACCTATGCCTCCCTTGCCGAACGTTTCAGCATTTACCTTAAAGCCCTTGCCATTATCCTCTATTCTTATTGTTATGTTTTCATCATCCTCTTCCGTAGCAATACGAATAACAGAATCCTCTGAGTACTTATCTATACCATGCTTGACAGCATTTTCGACCAAAGGCTGAACTGTCAGGACCGGAAGCATAAAATCAGTACATTTCAGGTCATATTCTACCCGGAACTTCTTTTCAACATCTGCATATTCTACAGCAAGATATTCCTTTACAGCATCGATCTCATGCATAAAATGTATTGTGCTGCTTCCGATAGCTGCAATATTATTTTGTAGGTATCGTGAAAAATGACCTACAGTCTCTGAGGCTTTCTTAGGATCTTCTATACATAATTCCTGAACAGCCACCATGGCATTATTTATAAAATGAGGCTTTATCTGCGCCATCATCAGATTCAGTTTACTCTCCTGAAGTTCAAGTTCACGTTTATGAAGCTCGGATATAACATCACTATGCCTTATTGCTGCGAGGTAAAAATAATAGATCATTATCTCTACAACAGTTATTTCATCAGTAAATTCAACTACGATATCTGCCATATCCAGAAGAGCTGTCGCCAATGTGGAAATGACCATAAAAGTTACGATCAAAGCTTCAGCACTTTTTCCTTCTTTCATAAATCCAATTGAATACCACGCGATCAACAGGACGTAGACACAGGCAAGAGAAGTTGGATACGGATAAAGCATAGCAGCGCGAAATACCCGATTTTCACTGTACCAGAACAACAGCCTTACTCCTGACAGATTAACCATTATAAGTGCAATATTCAAGAAATACGGCAGAGCAACTATTGCCTTATGTTTTAATGGTGCAATAAGATATAGCTCAACTAAAGCTATGAGCGGATAAATACAATAAATCAAAGATGTTTTTAAATACAGTATCCAGATATTCCAGTCATGCTTATCGCATAAATATTCTACATATTCACAAATTGACAAAAAGAACACAAGTCCCAGAATACTCCATATGTATTGTGTACCTTCGATCTTCACTTTTCTGTTAGCTATCAGTATCACTGAAAGAGACAGCAACAGCATAAGAGTGACATAGCTCTGCCTTACATATTCGCCGATAATATAAAGCAAATCAAAACCGCCTTTCCTTAAAACGTATTTATGCTAATCCAAGCGCCTGCTTAGCAAGCTTGTCGACCATATCGTTATATTTATCGCCTGAATGTCCTTTTACATGACGAAATTCAACATTAAGCCTATCTTTTATACTGTCATAATAAGCAACATACGCCTTTGTTCCTGTCTTATTTGCTTTCCATTCTTTCAGCGGCCATTTCGCAATTCCTTCATAGTCATAATAAAGTATCACATCATCTATACCATTTTCCAGGCAATACTTCATTGCAGCCATTGAACCGTTTATTTCTCCTGCAACATTTCTCATTTCAGATAATTCTTCATCTTCAAAAGCCCTGTTATAGCACTCTTCCCCACCATTTTTGATAACGACCATACCATAAGAAAACTTATGACTATATATATCAAAACTACCATCAACATAGATGATCACTCTGTCTTCATCAGCTTTATCGGATCTGACTGTATTTCCGCCATTTATAAAAGCCTCTGCTTCTTCAAGAGTAAAAAAACTCTTATATACAGCTGAACTATAACCCATCACCTGCTTTTGACATTCAGGCCAGGTTTTATAGATCCCCGGATTCTTCCCTACTTTTACCGCATAGTATTTTGTTTTAGCCATATCCTTTTACCTCTTACTTCAATACATCTTTATATATTCCATCTTCTTTATAGAAGAAGTATTCGTTTATATTTTCATCAAGAAAAACCTGAAGCATTTTATCCATGCCCTCGGCAAGCTTTATTCTTTTCAGTTCATCAAATGTTACCCAGTAAACATCGCCCTCATCGGACGATAACAATTCACCCTCAAATTTATCCGTCTTGTAAAACAGTACCATATATCTTGAACCATCCTCATTATGCCAGTCCTTGATACCGCAAAGCTGAGGACATTTGATGGTCAAACCTGTTTCCTCAAAAACTTCTCTTATAACTGAATCATTAAATGACTCACCTTTTTCAACATGACCTCCGGGAAAAGTTATTCCGCTGTAATTTGCATCTACCCGGTTTTGTACCAATACTTTATTCCCATTATAGACCATACACATATTGGTAAGTATCACTCTTTCGTATTCAGCCATGATAACTCCTTTATCTGTATAAAACCTTATATCCTGCGTGCTCAGTTCTGTAAGATACTTTGAGATTTGAATACTCGATCCCGTTTTCGAGGATCACTTTACCGTGGATTTCAAGTCCGGGATCACAATCGATATCGAAGCATAAAACAAGGCTTTCCGCCGCTGATGGCAGTGTAGGAGCCTTGTAGTATCCTTATAAGCTGGAATTTAACGATTCAGCCATTCTTTTAGTCGAATAAACACTTCTTCCTTATCTTCAGCAGGTAATACCCCGCTCTTATTCAACGCATAATGATGGCCAAACTCATTATCAATATAAATGCTTTCGTTAATCATTACGGGTTTATCATACCTTGGTCTTACATGGATATGAAGATGAGGGTTCGGGTTTGATTCTTTATAAAAACTATTCATCAAGCAACTCCAATTACATAGAGTTGCTCCTAAAACAGCTTTTAAACACGACTCCACTTTACAAACCAACTTGCGAAGCTCGTCCCATTCGTCATCGGTTAGCTCTGACATTGCACCGCAGTGACGCTTCAAAACCAAAATGCATCGTCCGATATAATCCTGTTCATCTGAAAGGAAAACAGACCATGATTTACTTTCGTAGACCTGAAACTGTTTGTCTGCTTCAGATAGATTGCACCATTCACAATTATCCATTTTTCTTACCTTCAAATTCCCGTTCGTATCTTTCTATTTTTCCCGGACATCGAAAACTACAGTTACAGTCCCATTTGACAACAGAACGAGAGTCTCAACCTCTCAAAAAGCCTCAAATGACAACAATCCGATAGTCTCAATATCACATTTTTGCCCGTGATAGTGAAACAAGAGTTACACAGCGGAATCCATTGAATCTGCTTTACCGCACTGTGGGAACTTATCCACACTACGTCAGACGGTAAAATCACGCAGAAGCCCTTATTTCAAGCCATTTTCCAATATCGCCCTCAATTTCTAGTCAGCAGACAGACCGTCTCAACATGATTAGTCCTTGGGAAAAAATCAACTGCTCTGCATTTTACGACTTTATATCCTATTTTTTCAAGTTCTGCACAATCTCTTGCAGCAGTTGCAGGATTACAGGATATCATAACGATACGTTTTGGATGCATATCCGCCATGACCTGCAATGTGTCCGGTGTACATCCTTTTCTTGCAGGATCTGCAATAATTACATCAGGACGCAAACCTCGCTGATACAACAAAGCAGCAGCCTTGCCGGCATCTGAACAAATAAACTCTGCATTATCTATCCCGTTGAGTTCAGCATTCATTTTAGCATTTTCTATCGCCGGAGAAACTATTTCCACACCTATAAGCCTCTTGACTTTTTTTGCCATTGAAAGACCTATAGTTCCGGCACCGCAATACAGATCAAGCAAAGTATCACTTTCTTCAAGCTGAGCATATTCAGCTGCAAGAGAGTATACACGCTCAGCCTGAGCTGTATTGATCTGATAAAAAGAATGCAGAGATATCGCTATCTTGTTTCCGCACATGGTGTCATATATAAATTCGCGCCCATATAAAACTTCAGACTTCTCTCCAAGAATGACATTGGTTTCCTTGTCATTCAGATTGAGCTGAAAGGACTTCAGATCGCTGTAATGGTCGGAAAGCTGTTTTGCAAGACGTTTAAAAAGATCTTTACATTCAAAAGATGTGACAACAAGAGCAGCCATTATCTCGTTACTGTGGTAACCTTTTCTAAGATAAATATGTCTTAACAGACCTTCTTTTGTGTTCTCATTATAAGCAGTAACACCATAACTGTTGCAGAAATCGATTATCTCATTGGATATCACGGTGAAAATCTGAGGCAATAATCTGCAGTTATTTACTTTTACCACTCTGTGTGACCTTCTTGCAAAGAAACCGATATGAAGTACTCCATTATCATCTGAGGATACTGGAAATTGTGCTTTATTTCTATATCCGTCAGCACATTCAGCCCCTAATATGTCGTCGAAATAACAATCAATATGCCCTATACGCCTAAAGGCATCTTCCGCAAATCCCTGTTTTTCTTTCAACTCCCGCTCATAAGTCATGTGTCTGAGACAACATCCTCCGCATTTTCCATACGAGTCACAATCACTGTCGCAGCGATATGGCGATTCTTCCGATATTTTTTCAATAATACCATAACAATACTTTTTTTGAACTTTTACTATGCGGCATTCAATTCTATCTCCGGCTGCAGTGTCAGGAACAAATATTGTCATTCCATCGTATTTGCCAACGCCATTTCCCTCATTAGTCACATCAATGATCTCAAGTGAGATTATATCATTTTTCTTCAATAATTCCATATATATCCTCAACAAATTCAACTATCTGCTAATTATCTTATTGAGTATTTTCTCTGTAAAAATCCTTGATCTCGCTCTTGCGTTTAAGCATAGTTTCAAAATGAGCATTATAATCGATCGGATATTTATAATTGAAAATTCTTTTGATAATACCTTTTTTTCTATCAACAAGCTTAGTTGAAGCAGCAGCACCTAACGCAATAATAGTTTGAACTTCTTCCATTATATAAATATTATAAAGACTTTCGAAACCGGGCTTGACCCAACCTATATTTTCAAGATTATCCACCATATTCTTCTGACGATACATATAATACGGCTTATATCCCGATGAATATAACGAATCTGTAGCATAGTCAACCATATATGAAGCCGGACTCTTCATGATCTCCATTTTTTCGTCTGCAGAATTCAACTTGGCAGATCTCTTGATAGATAAAGTATGCACAGTAATACTTTCGGGAGAAAGATCGATCAATCCATCAATAGTTGCTTTAAAGCTTTCAACACTGTCAGATGGCAGACCGGCGATTATATCCGTATTTATTGACTTGAAACCGACTTTTCTTGCAAGATCAAAACTGTTATAGAATTGTTCGGTAGTATGACTTCTTCCGATCTCTTTCAGCACACTGTCATTAAGTGTCTGAGGATTTATAGAAATACGTGTACATCCGTTATCTATGATCGTTTTTAATTTATCATAAGATATAGTATCAGGCCTTCCTGCTTCAATAGTGTACTCTTTAACACATGACATATCAAAGAATTCAGCTATAGCTTTCATGATCCTGCCAAGCTGTTCTGCAGAAATCGATGTGGGAGTTCCACCGCCAAAATATACTGTATCCGGACGTAAGCCAAGACTTGATGTTATAGCTGCAGTATGCTTTATCTCAGCACATAGATTCTCAATATATAACGGGATCAGCTTCTTTACAGCGTCCCCCTGTGCAGACTGTGAAATAAAAGAACAATAGCTGCACCTTGTAGGACAAAAAGGTATTGAGATATAAAGTCCAAAAGTACTGTTTGCGCTTTCCTCAAGCGACCTAAGCATCGGCTGCTGAATTACTGCAGTATCATAAGCTATATTGCACTTTTGCGGGGATACCAGATACTTATTGTTAAGACTTTCAAAAACACCCTTTTTATCCATGCCTTTATCAAGAAGTTTATGTACCTGTTTGACAGGACGTACTCCCGTAAGTATGCCCCATCCCGAGCTCAAGCCGGTGATCTTGTTCATGCAAATGTACAATAGTTTGGACAGTTCTGTTTCGCAGATGTCATCATCAATGTCTTTTACAAGTTTTTTTGAACATCTTGCTGATGAACCATTGATGTTTACCCACGCATAGAGAAGCGTGTACCTTTCGGTAACACGCTTTCTTAAAAATGCAAAATCTCCATCAGAAAAATATTCTCTCTGAGGTGGTTCTTCATTAAAATAGCAAAACTCAAATCTTTGAGCAGGTAAAAAAAGCTTCATTACAGCTTCTATCTCATACTTATATGCGTTTCCGCTGAACAACAGCTTCATATATCAAACTCCTGCCTGCTTCAGATAATAATTGTATTTTCTCTCATCATCAAGTGATGTTTCTTCCATATGACCGGGAAGTATCCTGAGATTACCCCCAAGTTCACCGATCACTTTCATTGATTCCATCAGTTTTTCACTGTCGCCATCCGGCATATCAGTTCTTCCCACACTTCTTCTGAATATAGTATCACCTGAGAACATAACATCTCCAATAATAAAACATACAGAGCCCGACGTATGTCCCGGAGTATGAACTACATCAAATTCCAGTTCTTCAAGTTTAATGATATCACCGTCCTTGATCGGAACTGCGCCATCAAAAGTCCTGAACCCACGGATCCTGAAAAAATTGATCAGCATACCTTCGGCATCTGAAAGCTTATTGATATCATCCTCATGAATATATACCTCACAGCCTGTTTTGTCAACAAGATCAGCAACCGCACCCACATGATCAAAATGACCGTGTGTCAGAAGTATCTTCTTCAATTCAAGATGTCTTTTGACGATCTCGTTATAAATATACTCAGCATCTGACGGGGCATCTATAAGTACACAGTTTCCCGATTCGGCAGCAACGATATAGCTGTTGGTCTCACAAACACTTAGTGGTCTTAATTTGATTATTTCCATAGATTTTGCCTTTCTTATTTACCGCTTCTTTCAACTGATATGACATTCGGGACTTTTTTCAGCTTGGCTATAACATTATTGAGCTGTACCATGCCTGCAACACTTATTGTAATAGACAGAATAGCATTGCCGTTTTTAAGTTCTCTTGATGATGACTCATAGATGTAAATATTTATCATCGCAAGCGCAGATGACACATCTGCCAAAAGACCTATTCTGTCAATAGCGATAATATCAAGCGTTGTTTTGAAATAGGCTGACTCGGCACCCGACTTGTTTTCCTCCCAACGAACTTCTACCCAGCGCTCAGCCTGCTGAGGATCATCTTTCTGATTCAGATAATTAACACAGTCCTGCTTATGAACTGAAATACCATGACCACGGGTTATAAAACCTATTATCTCATCTCCCGGAAGAGGGTTGCAGCACTGTGCGAACTTAACAACGCAATCATCAACACCATCAACTATCACACCTGATTTTTTCTTAGTGCTTTTTGGTTTAATATCTTCCTGTTTTAATTCCTCAGGCTTGTCCTCATATCTCTTTGTATATTCAACTTTAAGCCTCTGCATTACCTTTGAGAGCTGAACACCGCCATAGCCTATAGCAGCAAAAAAGTCATCAAGCGTATCACAGTTATGACGCTTCATGTCAAGCTTCAGAAAATCTTCAAGATCCTCTTCGGGAACTCTGAGATTATGTTTTCTGAATTCCCTTTCAAGTGCAGTTTTTCCTTCGAATATATTCTCTTCCCTGCGTTCCTTTTTAAACCATGATCTGATTTTTGACTTAGCTTCATTTGTCTTTGCAATGTTGAGCCAGCTTCTGCTGGGTCCATGCCCCTCAACATTTGTAGTGAGTATTTCGATTATCTCACCGGTTTTGATCTGATAATCATAGCTGACCATTCTTTTGTCAGCTTTTGCACCGCACATCTTGTGTCCGACCTGAGTGTGGATAGCATAAGCAAAATCAATTACTGTAGAACCCACAGGAAGCGTTATCATGTCACCGCGAGGAGTAAATGCAAATACATCTTCGGGCGCCAGATCGTTTTTGATCGCTCTTACTATTTCCTCAACGTCATTTGATTCCTGCTGCGATTCTATTATCTGCCTTACCCAGGCTATCCTGTTATCATCCTTAGTATTGCCGTTCTGTATGCCCTCTTTATATTTCCAGTGTGCAGCTATACCATACTCGGCCATGCGGTGCATCTCCCAGGTACGTATCTGAACTTCAAAAGGTATACCCTCTCTTCCGATGACCGTAGTATGTAAAGACTGATACATATTCGGCTTGGGAGTAGAGATATAGTCCTTGAACCTGTTAGGGATAGGTCTGAACATATCATGAATTATACCAAGAACATTATAACACTCCGGGATAGTATTGACTATTATCCTGACAGCATATCGATCATAGATCTGATCGATATCTTTCCCGTCACGATATGTTTTCTTGTATATTCCGTAATTCGACTTGACTCTTCCGTCTATCTGCGGAAGAGGTTCAAAATGCTCACGCTCAAGTCTGTCTCGAATTTTTTCCTTTATGGTCTCTACAAGACTTTCACGATCAGCCTTACGCAGCTTCATCTGCTCTTCTATTTCCATATATGCAAAAGGATCAAGATAGAAAAATGCAAGATCTTCCATTTCATCCTTAATGGAACTTATTCCAAGGCGACGGGCAATAGGCGCATAGATATTCATAGTTTCATGAGCTATGGTGCGACGCTTCTCTTCACGACAGTATTTTAGAGTCCTCATGTTATGAAGTCTGTCAGAAAGCTTGATTATGATAACTCGTATATCTTCACTCATAGCAAGAAGAATTTTACGGATATTCTCTGCTTTCTGCTCTTCTTTAGTGAATATCTCAACTTTGCCCAGCTTTGTAACACCGTTGACAAGCATTGCGACATCATTGCCAAACCTCTTACGAAGTTCATCAAGAGTACAATCAGTATCCTCAACAACATCATGAAGCAAAGCTGCACAGATCGTATCAGTATCCATACCAAGCTCTAAAAGGATATATGCGACAGAAAGCGGATGAGTTATATATGGTTCTCCTGATTCTCTTTTCTGATCATGATGATAATGCTCGGCCAGTTCATATGCAGCCACTATCTTGTCAAGATCATACTGTTTTTCACCATCAAGTATCTTCTGGATAAGAGCATCTATGGTTATTAACTCATCTGTACCGATAATATAGTCATTTTCCGCTTCTCTTACAGGTACCTCCCGAGGTATGACCGGCGGTTTATATTCTTTTTTCTCAGTTTCAATAGTATTATTTCCTTCCATATTATCCTCCATTTCCAATCGTGTATATCAAAGCTGTATCCAAATATAATTTCAGAATAAAATCAGAAACAAACTTGCTTTTCCATAACATCATAACACAAACGATCTCCGTTATCTGTTTCTATAATATGATATTCGGTTTCTTTATAACCTCTTTTGATATATATAGACTTTGCAGACAGAGATGCGTCGATTAATATTTTGTCGAATTTTAAACTGATAAGTTCTTCCGCATGATCCAGAAGCGCCCTTCCGTAACCATTACCCTGACAATCAGGCAAAACAAACAACCTCAGTATCTCATTTTTCTTTATAGTAACAGTACCTACATACTTTCCATTATCCTTACAAAGAAATACACCTGAAGATAGAATATCATTCCTTATATTCTCACTGCTGTGATGAGCAATGAAAAAATCAACTGCGCCCTTCGGATAATAGCGAGGATAAACATAGTTGATAGTATCATACGTTATTCTTTCAATAGTTTCAGCATCCTGTAAAGAGGCGTATATAATTTCCATTTCCTTCTCCTAATATTTTCACGTCAAAAGACCGTTAAGATATCTCATCATCTCGGTATTTTCAAGGTCAGCTTTTCCGTTTGCGGGAAGAAGATGAATGTTTCCTGATGACGGACTGAACTCAGCAAGTCCTGCCTGACAAAAAACATCAGTCATAAGCTTTAATTTGCAATAATTAATTGCAGGATGATTTATCGTCATAAAAAGTGAATCTATACTGATCTCTTTATGCTTGGCAATAGTCTTATAAACAGCTATAAGTTCCTGACGCTGAGGAATCATTTTTCTAAGAAAATTTTGAGGCATAAGCTCACCGCCGGCAAACCTCTCATAGCAGTCTTTTGCAGCATGATATTTATCAGTATCCATGCCATGAGGCTTCATATCCCGGACCTTTATTGACAATGATTCTTTTCCGCCAAAAACATTAACTTCAATATGAGCTGCAATATCAATATGGGCCCCGACACCAAAGAATAATTTTTCAGGTGATACAGAGAACACAAGCGCCTGTATACGCTTGCCGTTATAGCTGAGATCAAGTTTGGAATGCTTTCCGCCGGACAAGGGAAAAACAGCGTTGACTTTACAATCCGGAAGATAAAAAACAGGCTGAGGATTTGAAACACCATACGGCTGAAGTACATCCAATGACTTTATAGAACTAACATCAAGTTCATCAGAGCGTATAAGCATATCACATTCAGTCAGAGCACACGGCATTTGCTTTTTGTTTGCCGCATATTCAAGAACAAGTCTTCTGAACTCAGGCAAGTCAGTGCTGTTTAAAGAAAGTCCTCCGGCACATTCATGACCACCATATTTTTCAAGAACATCCTGAGCATATGTAAGACAGCTGTGTATATTGAAACCTTTGAAGCTTCTGGCACTTCCCCTCGCATTTCCTTCGTCGTCTATTGAAATGATGAAGTTTGGTTTTCCGTAATTTTCAAGGACCTTTGATGAAACTATACCGATGACTCCATGATGCCAGTTCTTACCCGCAAGTATAAGAACACGGTCATTGAGCAATTCAGGATTATCATCAATATATTTCTTTATTTCTTCATATATCTCAGCTTCAGTCTGCTTGCGTTTTTCATTTAATGTCACAAGTCTGTCGACCAGTGACACAGCTTCAGACTTTTCCTCTGCAAGAAGTGCTTCGAGTGCTATAAGCGGAGACTCAAATCTGCCTGCTGCGTTGATCCTTGGGCAAAGCTGATATGCAAGTGAAGATGATGTGATCTTATCCCTATCGATCTTTGACTGAGCGATCAGTTCATTAAGTGCAAAGTTTTCACTGTTTTTCAGGTACATAAGACCCTTGCGGACAAGTGTTCTGTTCTCGCCTGTTAACGGAACCAGATCACCTACAGTACCTATAGCACATATATCCGCATACTGTTCGACTACAGCTTCATAATCACCGCCGTCAAGAGCAGCACACAGTTTCAACGCAACACCTACACCCGCAAGATCTTTATAAAAAGAAGGGCAATCTTCTCTATGCGGATTTACAGCCGCCTCAGCCTTTGGAAGTACCTCAGGAGGCTGATGATGATCTGTTATAACAAGCTTCATTCCAAGCTCATATATAAGTTCAGCCTCATCAACACATGATATTCCATTATCAACGGTCACTATAAGCTCTACTCCATCATCATGCAGTTTTCTGACCGCATCAAGATTCATGCCATAGCCTTCTTCACGCTGATTGATATAATAGCAGACATTAGCTCCCATATTCAGAAGATAACTATATAACACTGCGGTTGCTGTCACACCGTCACAATCATAGTCACCGTAAACACAGATCTTACCATAGCTGTCAATATATTCATTGATAGTATCAGCTGCATTCTGCATATCTGCAATTATAAACGGGTCTTCAAGTTCACCTGAATTAAAAAAATCAGCAACTTGCTGAAAATCACAAAACCCTCTTGCAGTCAGCAGCTTTAATGTAAGCATACTAAGATCACACTGACGCATAAATTCAGCTGCAAGCTTTTCATCTGCATTGTGAATAATCCATTTTTTCATCGGTACTCTTCCTATCTTACTATTCAAATGTACATTTCAACAATTATAAACATATAAAAAGGTATACTATCCCATTATTATATAATAATTCATTATAACACATAAATCATTACATTTCAATAGATATCATATAAAATTCAAAAAAACTGTCCATAAAAATAACCTATATTACTTGACAGCAGATGTAAAATATGCTATAATTACAAAAAATGAAAACAATAGAAAGGAACCTGATAATATGAAAGAATATTCAAAGAAAAAATCCTTTTGGACGCTTGTCGGCGCTCTTATGTTAGTTATTGCTTCTACAGCGCTTTTAGTAACAAAATACTTTGAAGACAAGGCTCATTACGAAAAATGGAAGGATTATGAGGAGTGCGGGATCTAACGGCCGTCCTTACTGTTTTTCTTTAATCAAGCAATATATACACCATAGTTTCTCTGGTAGTTTCAGAAAACTATGGTGTTTTTTTGTTATTATATATATTTTTCTATAAGCATTGAGCATATTTTCATTGACAATATCACTATGATATGATATAATATCTAATAGTATTAGACAAGATGAAACGGAGATCAATATGAATATCAGAAGTGAAACCGAACAGTTGCTTGATGCGCTAAAAAGTACTTATTTTTCAAATCAGGCAAACGGAACTATCGAATATCTTCAGGGCGAATGTAAACTCCTTTCCTTGCTGCGTCTTGATAAAGAAAAAAAATGGCAGCCCGGAGAACTTTCCAAAACTCTTGGAGTATCAACTGCAAGGATAGCTGCTACACTGCGCACACTTGAAAATAAGAATTATATTATACGGGAATCTTCATCCGAAGATAAAAGAAAAGTATATGTAACTATAACTGATGAGGGCTCAGCATATACAGATAATCGCAGAGAACAAGTATGTGAATTCTTCGATAAAAGAATGAGTATATTGACCCCTGAAGAAAGAAAAGAGTTTATAAGGATAATAAAGAAACTATCAGAACATAGATAACTATTTTCATAAGGAGTTAGGCAATGGACTATAATCTTTTTTATCAAGGAAAAATGTTCGATGCATACGATCATTTAGGCTCACACTCTTACTTTGGCGGCGTATATTTCTGCACCTATGCACCAAATGCACAAAAGGTGGCTGTGATCGGCAGTTTCAACAACTGGTTTCCACAGCAGATGGAACGAAACGGCGATTTTTGGTCGATAGATATTAAAGGTGCCATGCCAAACGACCTGTATAAATATGTGATCTACACAAGAAACGGAGAAACAGTCGAACATTGCGATCCGTATGGCTTTGGAATGGAATTAAGACCTGACTGGGCTTCAGTTGTCCGTAATCTTGATGAATACCACTTCACTGATGATGAATGGATATCCAAGCGTGACAAGAACTATAACAAGCCGCTTAATATATACGAAATGCATCTTGGTTCATGGAAAAAAAAGAACAATGCCGAAGAAACAGGATGGTATAGTTATACCGAGATCGCCGAACTGCTGATCCCCTATCTGAAAGAAAATCACTACACTCATGTCGAGTTCATGCCTCTTTCTGAGCATCCTGCTGATATCTCATGGGGGTATCAAAACACAGGTTTCTATGCCCCAACCTCAAGATACGGAACAGCAGCACAGCTTATGGAGCTTATTGACAAGCTGCATAATGCAGATATAGGTGTTATAATGGATTTTGTTCCTGTACATTTTGCTCTTGACAGCTATGCTCTCAGAAATTTTGATGGAACTTCTTTATATGAATATCCCGAATCTGATGTAGCAATCAGTGAATGGGGAACCTGTAATTTTCTGTTCAACAAACCAGGTACAGCAGTTTTTATGCAGTCCTGTGCTGATTACTGGCTGACACGATACCACTTTGACGGACTGAGAATGGACGCGATAAGCAGAGCTATATACTGGCAGGGAGACGCTGCACGCGGTGTAAATCCCAATTCCTTAGATTTTCTTAAAAAGATGAATGCAGGATTACAGCAGCGACATCCTGACTGTATGCTTATCGCCGAGGATTCCACTGCTTTTCCAAAAATAACCGCCCCTGTAGAATACGGCGGACTTGGCTTTGATTATAAATGGGATCTTGGCTGGATGAATGATACTCTCAACTATTTCCGCACTCCGCCCGCGGAAAGAAAGGATCATCATCATTTACTGACTTTTTCGATGCAGTATTTCTATAATGAACTGTATATGCTTGAATTATCTCACGATGAAAATGTTCACGGCAAGGCCACAGTAATACAGAAAATGTGGGGAGGATATGAAGATAAATTCCCTCAGGCTCGTGCAATGTATATGTATATGTACACCCATCCCGGAAAAAAACTTAATTTCATGGGCGGTGAATTCGCACAATTCAGAGAATGGGACGAAACACGAGAACAGGATTGGGATATGCTTAAATACCCGCTTCATGAAAGCTTTAACAGGTATATCAAAAAGCTATGTGAGCTGTATACCAATATGCCTGCACTTCACAATGGAGAGTATGACCGTTCTACTTTCAGATGGCTTATGGCTGACAATGATTCACAGAATTTCTATGTATATATGCGTTCTGCTGAAAATCAGGATATATTATGCGCATTCAATTTTTCCGGAAGCGAACAGACTGTAAGGCTTAATGCCGACAAGCCCTGGGTACTTACTCCCCTGCTTCATTCCGATGAGCAGACCTACAGCGGCACAGTAAAGCACGAGGATATATTGCCTATATATACCAGGCAGGCTATTGACGGAGAAATATTTGAACTTACATTGCCGAGATTTTCAGCTGTAATGTTTGAAGTTAAGGAACAAATTCTCTAATAAAAAACGGACTTTTGCAGTTTGAACTGCTCAAGTCCGTTTTATTTTA